>JBGTFI010000552.1:0-6356 GCA_041747335.1 Phycisphaeraceae bacterium
GCAGCGGTGGTGCTGATGGCGGTGGGGATTGGGCTGCTCTTGCCCGCGATGAGTCCTGCGAGGCGTCATGCGCGGGTGGCGGAGCCGTTGGCGCTTGCGACGCAAGGCAATGAAGTGGACGCGGAGGGCCAGGTCGAATCCGGCATGTCGCAGGTGCAGCCGTTTGAGTTGCTGCGCGGACTGGATGGGACGCGGAACGGGTCGAACGCGGCGGTCACCCCTTCGCAGGACGCGGTGGACATTGAGGTTCTAAAACACTCGACAGTAGCCAGTCCATTGAGCCTGCCGACCAACATCTATGAGTACATGGACATGGGTCTTGCGCGAAACGACTCCAAGACGGGAGTTTGGACCGATCCTGAGGGGCGATTCACCGTTGAAGCTCGGCTTTCGACCGACGGGACTCCCGGGGCTACACCGTCGTCACCCAGGTCTCCCGCACCTGCCGCGATGATGCCTGGTATGTACCCCGGCATGATGCCCGGCATGTATCCGGGAATGATGCCCGGCATGATGATGCCCGGTCCCTACTACGGCCGGGGCAACACCAACGCCTTCGAGCTTGTCGAGGACAACCCGTTCAAGGAAGTCGCCCGCGATCCGCTCTCGACCTTTTCCGTCGATGTGGACACCGCATCCTATGCGATCATCCGCAGGTTCTTGTTGCAGCACGGCCAGCTTCCCCCGCGCGGGGCGGTGCGCATCGAGGAGATGGTCAATTACTTCGACTACTACTACCCCCAGCCCGAGGGTGAGACGCCCTTTTCCGTGACCGTGGATGTGACCGATGCGCCGTGGAACATGGGCCATCGCCTGGTTCGGATCGGGCTGAAAGGAAGGGAGATCGAAGCCGTGGAGCGCGGCGCGGCCAACCTGGTGTTCCTGATCGACGTCTCAGGCTCAATGCGCCCCGCGGACAAGCTGCCGCTGCTGCGGCGCTCCCTGAAGATGCTCGTCGAGGCGCTCGATGGGGATGACCGCATCGCCATCGTCGTCTACGCGGGCAGGGCCGGGCTGGTACTGCCCTCAACACCCGTGGCGCGGAAGGACGTGATTCTCGCGGCGATCGACAATCTCGAAGCCGGCGGTTCGACCAACGGGGGGCAGGGGATCGAGCTTGCGTACCGCGTCGCGGCGGAGAACTTCATCCGTGGGGGCGTGAATCGGGTGATTCTGGCCACCGATGGCGACTTCAACGTCGGCGTGACGGATCAGGGGGCGCTGGTGGGCATGATCGAAGAGAAGCGCGAGTCGGGGGTTTTTCTCTCCGTCCTGGGCTTCGGGCTGGACAACCTGAAAGATTCGACGATGGAGAAGCTGGCGAACAAGGGCAACGGGAACTACGCCTATATCGATTCGATCATGGAAGGCCACAAGGTGCTCGTCCGCCAGGCGGGTGGGACGCTGACGACGATCGCCAAGGATGTGAAGATCCAGGTCGAGTTCAATCCGGCGAAGGTGGCCTCGTACCGGCTGATCGGTTACGAGAACCGGATGCTCGCGAAGGAGGATTTCAATGATGACCGCAAGGATGCCGGGGAGATCGGGGCGGGGCACACGGTGACGGCGCTGTATGAGGTGGTGCCGGTGGATGGGCCGCGGGAGCGGCCTCGCGTGGACGGCCTGCGCTATCAGCCCCCCCCGGAAGTGACCCCGGAAGTGACCCCGGAAGTCGCCCCGGACGATGACGCGACCGATGATGCCCCCTTCGCGGATGAGCTGCTGACGGTGAAGCTTCGCTACAAGCAGCCGGAGGGTGAGGTAAGTCAGCTCATCGAGCATCCGGTGAAGGACCGGCGCGTACCGCTGGCCGAGGCGGCGGCGGACGTGCGGTTTGCGGCGGCGGTGGCGGGGTTCGGCATGATCCTGCGCGATTCGCCGCACAAGGGTGATGCGACGCTGGAGCGTGTGATGGACCTTGCTATCGGAAGCCTCGGCGAAGACACGCGCGGCGAACGGCGTGAGTTCGTGGAACTGGTGGGCCGGGCGATGGGCTTGACGCGCTGTGAGGCCGCGCCGTCGCGGCCGTAGGGGGAGACGCCCAGCCACCCGTCGGGTGACTCGCTGGTATCATCTCCGGCTGAACCTCCCGGAGATGTCCATGCGAACAAGTTTGATGCTCTGGTTGTGCTGTTTCCTGTTGACAGGCGGCAGCGTCTTACTGGCCCAGGAACAGCCCATCGCGTTGACCGGGGCGCGGCTGATCCCGATCGTGGGTGAGGAGATCCCCGACGGGGTGCTGGTGGTGGCGGGCGGGAAGATCGCGGCTGTGGGATCGCGCGACACCGTCGCTATTCCGGCGAACGCTCAGCGCATCGACGCTTCGGGCAAGGTCATCATGGCGGGGCTGGTGGACACGCACAGCCATATCGGGGGGCGGGGCGGGGGCGACGGTTCGGCGCCGCTTCAGCCCGAGGCGCGGATCATGGATGCGCTCAACGTCCGCAATTCCGGGTTCAAGCGGGCGCAGGCTGGGGGGTTGACGACGGTGAACATCATGCCCGGTTCGGGACATCTGCTCAGCGGGCAGACGATCTACGTGAAGCTGCGCGGGGGGGAGACGATAGACGACCTTTTCATCCGCGATGAGACGGGATGGGTGATGGGCGGGATCAAGATGGCCAACGGAACCAACTCGATGCGTCCGCCGCCGTTCCCGGGGACGCGGAGCAAGAGCGTCGCGCTGGTGCGTGAGATGTTCATCAAGGCGCGGGAGTATCGGGACAGGATCGCCCGGGCCGGAGGGGATGCGGAGAAGATGCCCGCGCGCGACCTGGGACTGGAGGCGCTGGTGGAGGCGCTGGAAGGCAAGCGCATCGTCCACCACCACACGCACCGTCACGATGACATCATGACGGTGATCCGGCTGTCGAGGGAGTTCGGCTTCCGCGTGGTGCTGCACCATGTGAGCGAAGGGTGGAAGGTGGCCGATGAGATCGCGGGAGCGAACGTGCCGTGCTCGATCATCCTGGTTGATTCGCCGGGCGGGAAGCTCGAGGCGATCAACCTCGTCCATGAGACGGGTCGAGTTCTGGAGGAGGCCGGCGTGCTGACGGCCTACCACACGGACGACTGGATCACTGATTCGCGCTACTTCCTGCGGAGCGCGGCCCTGGGGGTGCGGGCGGGGATGTCGCGCGAAGGAGCACTCAAAGCATTGACGCTGGCCGGAGCGATGATGCTGGACCTGGAGCATCGCATCGGTTCGCTGGAAGTCGGCAAGGACGCGGACTTCATCGTGCTTTCGGGTGATCCGCTGTCGATCTACACGAAGGTGATCGAGACGTGGGTGGAGGGCGTCAGGGTGTTTGACAGAGAGGATCCGAAGGACCGGCTCTACGCCGTGGGCGGGTACGGGGCGACGCATGACCAGGAGCTTTACCTGTGCTGCGAGGAGGAGTGATGAGGGGAGGGGAGTGCACGAATGCACGAATTTCAGTGGGGCGGGCGTCTCGCCCGCCATCAGGCCGCAGGCATGACCCGCGGTGACACGCGGCCGTCGATCGAGGACACAGTGTTGCGGCTTCGCCGCAATGGCGGGCGAGACGCCCGCCCCACAGACTCATTGGCGGGCGGGACGCCCGCCCCACTGGGGGAATCCGTTGGAGTAGTAGTCAGATGCAAAGAACCATACGAATCCTGCTGATCTTGGCGACACTGGCGAGCTACCCCGCTCTTGGATCGGCCCAGGACCTCGCGGTGCGCGGGGAGCGGGTTTACACGATGGCCGGACCTGTTATTGAGAACGGGGTGGTGATCGTGCGCGGGGGGAAGATCGCGGCGGTGGGGCCGGCGACGGAGGTGGCGATCCCGCGGGGTGTGCGGCTGATGGAGGCGAAGGTGGTGACGCCGGGGCTGGTCGATGCGCGGACGGTCGTGGGTCTGGCGGGCCAGTACAACCACGATCACGACCAGGACCAGCTCGAGCGTTCCAGGCCGCTGCAACCTCAGCTTCGGGCGATCGACGCCTACAACCCGCGCGAGCGTCTGGTCGAGTGGGTGCGCGGGTTCGGGGTGACGACGATTCATACGGGGCATGCCCCCGGGGAGGTGATCTCCGGACAGACGATGATCGTCAAGACACGCGGCAACACCGTGGAGGAAGCACTGGTCGCGCCGGCGGCAGCGCTGGCGGCGACGCTGGGCGAATCGGCGATCAAGGAGGGCGACAAATCCCCCGGCACGCGCAGCAAGATGGTGGCGATGCTGCGCGATCGGCTCATCAAGGCCGGGGAATACCTGGAGAAACAGAAGGCGGCGGACGAGGATAAGCGGCCGGCGCGGGATCTGGAACTTGAAGCCCTGGGAGAGGTGCTCAGCGGGAACCTGCCGCTGCTCGTCACCGCGCACCGGGCGCAGGACATCGGCAACGCGCTGCGCCTGGCGGAGGAGTTCAAGCTGCGGATGATTCTGGACGGTGCGTCCGAGGCGTATCTGGTGGTGGACGAGATCAAGGCTGCGGGCGTGCCGGTCATTCTTCACGCGACGATGATCCGTGCGAACAACGAGACGCAGAACATGAGTTTCGAGACGGCCTCGAAGCTGGTGGGCGCGGGGATTGTCACGGCCATCGAGAGCGGCTTCGAGAGCTACGTGCCCAAGACGCGGGTCGTGCTGTTCGAGGCCGGTTGGGCGGCGGCGAACGGGCTGAGCTTTGAGCAGGCCTTGGCGACGATCACCCTTGACGCGGCGCGGATCATCGGCGCGGCTGACCGGGTGGGCTCGATCGAGGTCGGGAAGGATGGGGATCTGGCGCTGTACGATGGCGACCCGTTTGAGTACACGACGCACTGCGTGGGGGTGGTGATCGAGGGGGAGGTCTTCGCGGGGGAAAGGGGTGGTGGGGAAGGGATTGGGGATTAGGGGATGGGGATTGGGGGCAGCACTAATCGGGGCGCGACGGGGGCTGTGGCGTGGAGGCGACGCGGGGGCTGGTTGTGTGGTGTGGGGGAGACGGGCGGGCGGGCTGGAATCCCGGTTGCGAGGCTGAAGGCGGGAATCGGTCGTCTGGCATGGACCTTGCGGCCTATAATTGTCTGTGGGAGAGAGCGCGCGACGAGTGTGGTTCGGTCTGGTGGGGGCGGCGGTGGTTGTGATTCTGTCGGGGGGTTGTCAGAGGGCGATGATGCTGCCGGGCGAGGGGGATTCGGCGCGTTGGGTGGGGGACGAACCGGGCAGTATGGCGTTCGCTCCGGGTGAGATCCAGGATCGCATCGAGCGGATGAACGCGGAGCTTGGCCCGGCCTGGTGGGAGACCCGCCGGGACCACGTGGTGAGCGTGGAGGCGGGGTACGCCTGGGCGTTGGTCGGGCAGATGGAGGTGTATACGTACGATCGGCAGTCCCTGACGAGTCAGGGGCGGGTGTCAGACTATTTCCATCGCCAGCGCCGCAGCGTGGAACGCGGGGGCTGGGTTCGTTAGCGGCCGATCGGGGCGGACACGAAAAGTCAAAGGCGTCGGGGAAAATGGGCGATAGCCTTCGTTGACCGGCTGGGGACGGGTGCTTAGGATACCCGCGTCGATCGGCCGGTTCGGCCGGCGGCGACAACTTGGGGATTGGTGTAACGGTAGCACGACTGGCTCTGAACCAGTTAGTGGGGGTTCAAATCCCTCATCCCCAGTTATCTTCGAGACTCGGCCGTTCGGTTCGGGTCTGGGTGACGTGGTAACGGCAAGAACGTATCTTCCCGGCCGTGACCGCGGACGTGTGTGACATTGCGATCGTCGGGGCCGGGGCGGCCGGGCTGTCCGCGGCGATCTTCGCGGCCGGGTGCGGAGGGGGGAAGCGGATCATCGTGCTCGATGGCGCAAAGTCCATCGGCGCGAAGATTCTGGTTTCCGGCGGGGGGCGTTGCAACGTCACGCACGAACGTGTGCGCGCCGAGGACTTCAATCACGGCGGGCCGATGCATCCGGTGCGGCATGTGCTCAAGGCGTTCGATGAACACCAGGCGGCCGCGTGGTTCAGGTCGATGGGGGTGGCGCTCAAGCGCGAAGAGACGGGCAAGCTTTTTCCCGTGAGCGACAGCGCCCGCACGGTGCTGGGGGCGCTGATGTCGCGATGCACGACTCTGGGTGTGGAAGTACGGACCGGTTGCAGGGTTCGCCAGATTCGGCGCTGCGGAGATAAGCCTGGATATGAAGTGGTACACGAAGGCGGCGCGCTCGCCGCGCGGCGGGTGGTGCTGGCGACGGGGGGAAAGTCGCTGCCGCGCACGGGCAGCGACGGTTACGGGTACACGATCGCGCGATCCCTGGGACATAGTGTGACGCGCACGGCCCCGGCCCTGGCGCCTCTGGTGCTGGGAGAGGAGATGTTTCATGGCGTGGTGAGCGGGGTGGCGACGCTGGCGAC
>JBGTFI010000553.1:0-3276 GCA_041747335.1 Phycisphaeraceae bacterium
GAGGTCGCCGCCATCCTGCGCGACGACGCCGGGGGCGCGGGCGACGCCGCACGCGGGCAGGCCCACTTCACCAACCTCTGCGCCCGGTGTCACACGCTCTTTGGCCAGGGCGCGAAGCTCGCTCCGGACCTGACCGGCTACGAACGGGAGAACACCGAGTTTCTGCTGCTTTCGATCATCGATCCCAACGCGGCGGTCCGCGAGGAATACACGGACTTCGAGGTCGAAACCGCCGACTTCCTCGTGCTGACGGGCTTCATCAAGGGCCAGACGCCCGACACGGTCGTCCTCGAAGACGGCCAGGGCGAACTGCACACGCTCTCGCAGAAGGACATCGTCTCGATGCGGGCCATCAGCATGTCCCGTATGCCCGAGGGACTGATCGATGCGCTGTCCCCCCAGGAAGTCCGCGACCTCTTCGCGTTTCTTCAGGGCGATCCCAGCGAGCCGCGACCGTAAGGGAGCGGAATCCTTTCCTTGGACCTCCAAAGCGAGCCGCGACCGTAAGGGAGCGCAATCCAGCACGCTTCATGCGCTCCCCCCCGCAATCGGGCATTCTGAAAGTAACAAGGACGTGCTCTCGCACGCCCTTATCACGTCTCTCCCGCTCCGGCACGAACTTTCTCCCCTCGCGCCTTGGCAGGGGCCTCTCCTCTCCACTGCGAGCGTGAGGATAGGCCGCCGCTGTCAGGAGCGCATCAAGGCGCGGTGAACTTTGCGCTAAACCTCCAAAGCGAGCCGCGACCGTAAGGGAGCCCAATGGATCAGTTGATCTCCGGATCCCTGAGCGCATCTTCCTTGCGGTAGAGCTGTGTGGGGATCAGAAGCTGCTTGTCCACAGGTTCGCCCTCAAGATAGCGCACGATCGCCTGCACCGTCTTGATCCCGATCTGGTCGGGGAACTGGATCGGGTCGGCGTAGATCAGCCCGTCGCGGATCGCCTCCTTGCCCTCGGGCTGCCCGTCGAAGGCGATGATCTTGACCTGATCCATCTTGCCCGCGTTCTGCAATGCGCCGATGGCCCCCAGCGCCGAGGGGTCGTTGATCGCGAAAATGCCCGCCAGGTCCGGATGCGCCTGCAGCGCATCCTCCGTCATGCGGTAGCCCTTGTCTTTCATCCCGTCGCCCGGCAGCTCCGCGACGATGCGGATCACCTCCGAACCGGTCGCCGCGTTGTGCGCCGCGATCACCTCCTTGAACCCCCGCACGCGCATGATGCACGATTCGGCCTGACGGAAGTCCAGGATCACCACCTTCCCTCCCTGTTCGCCCAGCGCCTCGATCATCGCCTCGCCCGCCAGTCGCCCGCCCTGAAGGTTGTCCGTGGCGATGTGCGCCGTGACGGGCGCCGTATCATCCATCACGGCGATGTCGGCCGTGAAGACCGGGATCCCCGCGTTGTGCGCCTCGTGGATCGCCGGAACGATCGACCGCGAATCGCACGGGCAGAGCACAATGGCCACGCACTTCCTGACGATGAAATCCTTCACCTGGTTCTGCTGCCGCGCCACGTCGAACTCGCCGCTGACCACCAGCACCTCGTAACCGTGTTTGGCCGCCTCTGCCTTCATGCTCTCTGCGATCACGTTGAAGAACGGGTTGGTCGTCGTCAGCACGCTCAATCCGATCACCCCGCGAGAGGCGGTGGGCGCAGCCGAGGAAGAACCCTCTTCGCCCGAAGACGCCGAAGGCGTCGAGGAGGGCTGCTCCCCGCACGCCGCCGCGAAGAGACACAGAAACACAGCCGCCAGAGTCCATGCCGGTCGCCGAAGGGGATGAAACATGATCCGATGCCTCCACGAGTGAAATGTGACGGCCGCATTATCTCGCGGCACCGACAGCCCCGCAACACAGGCCACGGCCTCCTTGTCGCGAGAGGGGGTATGAGCCCTAAGGCGGGTGGCATGGACCCTCCCCATCGCCCGCCCGGTTCGCACAATGGCCCCTTACACGCTAATCTCCCCGCGGGCAGGCATGTCGCGGTTCTGTGAGGAGTGACGATGGGTTATCTCGAGACCGCCGCGGGCATCCTGTGGGGCGACTGGACCCTTTTCGCCCTCCTGGGCGCGGGCGTGCTGTTCACCCTCTGGACGCGCTTCATCCAGTACCACGCGATCACCCACGGCTTCGCGGTGGTGCGCGGACACTACGATGACCCGCGCGATCCAGGAGCGATCACCCACTTCCAGGCCCTTTCCGCGGCGCTCTCCGCCACCGTCGGGCTGGGGAACATCGGGGGCGTCGCCCTGGCGATCGGCGCCGGCGTGCCGGGCGCGCTCTTCTGGATGTGGGTCGTCGGTTTCCTGGGCATGGCGATCAAGAGCGTCGAAGTCACGCTTGCGCTGCAGTACCGCAACACCGATGACCCCGAAAACCCTCACGGCGGCGCGATGTGGGTCGTCGATCGCGTCATCGGCGGGCGCTGGGGCTTCCGAAAGCTCGCCCGCGCGATCGGGCTGTTCTTCTGCGTCACGCTCCTGATCTCCACCATCACCGGCGGCAATATGTTCCAGTCCTGGAGCGTCGCCACCCTCACCGAAAGCTACTTCGGAGTCGCCCGTGTCGCCTCGGGCATCGCCATGGCCGTCATCGTCGGCATGGTCATCGTCGGCGGGATCAAGCGCATCGGCCGCGTCGCTTCAAGGCTCGTGCCCATCATGTGCCTGATCTACCTCCTCTCGGCGCTCGCGGTGCTGGCGCTGTACGCCTCCTCGATTCCCGCGGCCCTGAAGCTCGTTCTCGTCAGCGCGTTCTCCCCCACCGAGGCCGGCGGCGCGTTCCTGGGCGGAACCATCGGTTTCGCCTTCATGAAGGGCATGCAGCGCGCCCTCTTTTCCAACGAAGCCGGGCAAGGCTCGGCGCCCATCGCGCACTCGGCGGCCAAGACCAATGAACCGGCGCGCGAGGGTGTGGTGGCCGGCCTTGAGCCGTTCATCGACACACTCTGCATCTGCACCCTGACCGCCCTGGTGATCCTCTGCACCGGCACGTGGAACCGCGATCCACTGATGAGCCTTGATCAACCGCGCATCACAAACGTCTACACGTTTGAGGACGCCGCGCCGATCGACCTCGATCCCGCCTTCCTGAACGCCGCCGGCCGCGCGGGCGCCCCCGTGTACATCCACGTCGCTCCGGAAGGCGACCCGCCGAGCGCCCAAGAGCTGACGGGGGTGATCGTGAGGGACAAGTCCGGCAGCGCCACGATCCGCTGGAGCACCTACAACGCCGATGCCCCTCCGGCGACTCTGTCGCTGGATATCTACGCGCATGTTC
>JBGTFI010000554.1:0-6196 GCA_041747335.1 Phycisphaeraceae bacterium
CTCGACGGGCATCGCCGCGGCCAGCAATGCCACGGTCCCCGCTTCTCGCACGCCTAACCCCGCCGGGGCGAACGGCGCGACATAACCCGCCGCCCAACCCAGCGCCAGCGCCCCCGGAGCCAGCAGCATCAGCCGACCCTCAGACAGCACGCCCGGAATCAGCGCCGCCAGGCTCCCGCCCAGGCATAGCCACACCAGCAATTGTCCCAGGAAAACGCTCGTCGATGACGGTTGAGCGTCGCAGTGCCCGCGATACACCGCCCGTGTGACCAGCACGATCCCCAGCCACCATAAGACAATGATCGCCGCCCCGCCCGAGACGCGCAGCGTGTCGTGCGCCTCGCGCGCACCCACCCACCGATCCCCGGCCGCGAAGAAGCACAGACTCGCCCCGAAACCCGCCGCCGAGATCAGAAGCCAGAGGTTTTCGATCAGCAGCGCCTTGCTGATCGCCGCCATCGGCAGCCCATGGGCCTTGTAGAACGCCCCACGCCCCACCAGATGCCAGATGCCCCCCGGAAGATACTTGCCCAACTGCGAGAGCGAACACAGATAAAGCATCTCCCGATGCGTGTAACGCGACTTCTGCGCGCCCAGCGACCAGCGCGCCAGCTCCGCGAGGATGAGCTTGCCGGCGATGACCAGCCCCAGCGAGAGCGCCAGGCTGTCCCAGCGCAGTTCCGTCAGGTGCTCGCGCAGGCGATGCCAGTTCTGCCACGCATACCACGCCGCCGCCGCGAAGACCAGGACGCTCCAGAGCCACTTGGCGATCTGTATCGAACGCTTCTTCATGCGAGCAGCTCGTCCAGCACACGGAACTGATCCGCCGCCGATGCCTGCGCGACGGGCAGCGCCGCGCGGATGGCCGCCCGGGTGCTCTCAAGATTCTCCATCATCTCCGCGAGCATCGGCGCAAGGCGGGTGTCCAGCTCCGCGAAGTCGATTGCGAAGCGCTCCAGCCCGAACGGCGCGAGCACTTCCTGGTACTTGTGGCTCCAGCCGATGACCAGCACCGGGGTCTTCAGGCAGAGCGCCCCGATCATCGCGTGGAATCTCGAGGTGATCAGCGCATCGCAGCGTTCGATGACCTGGCGGATGCCCGCCGTGTTCGCATCGAAGTCCAGCAGCGCGATCCGTCCGAGTTCATCTTGACTGAACAGACCCGCGGCCCGTTCGCGCAGCCGATGAATGAGCGTCAGGTCGTTGTTGCGAGGCTGATCGCTCCCTTCGCGCGTCGCATTGGGGAGAATCACCACGTCATCCCCTCGGTCCAGCACGATCCGGATAATCCGGAGCATCGCGCCGGCGTAGTCCTGACCGCGCTTGCGGAGCTTCCCTTCCACCACCACGCTGGGGCACAGGCCGATGACGCGCCGGCCGGACCTGCGCCGATCGTCCAGCCGCGCGGTCAGCTCCCGAAGGCGCGTTTCATTCTCATGGGTAAGCGAAAACTCTGGTTCGTACAGGAACGCAAGGTCCGCCGCCTCCATCCATTGATGCTCCGGCAGCTCAAGCTCCCGCAGGTGCTCGGCCGTCCGGCTTCCCCGGGCGACGATGAACCGGCAGCGTTTGAGAAACACGTTCGCCCCCAGGCGCGTCAGCGGGTGATGAAACGGCCCCATCGCCTGCGAAAGACGAACCACCGGCACGCCCAGAAGCATGGCCGGGAGATTCGAGAGAATGTTGAACGGCAGGAACTTCTCCCGCCCGTCCGCGAACGAGACGCCCATCAGGTCCACCAGCACATCACACCCCGCCAGCTCGCCCACCGGCGCGGGCAGAAGTTTCCGCCAGCCGGGAACACGCAAGGTCCGTAACACCCACCCGAGCAGCGCGAAGGGAAAGTGAACGAATACAAGCGACGCGGGCGCCGCGTCAAACACCCGCACCCCCTTGTCGCGCACCAGCTCCCGGTCCTTCGCGGAAAGATAGGAATAGAGCGCGAAGCGCGCGTCAGGATGCGACCGGCGGATGCGCCCGACGGTCGCCGCCACCATCGCCTCCGCGCCGCGGTTGCCCCATAGCGTCGCACCGATCATCGCCACCCGTTTCACATCGCTCATTCAGATCAGTTCCAGGATCTTGAGGACGTACAGATAGGCCTTGAGGATCGGCCGCGGCGTCGCGAGGATGATCCGCCTGCCCACACGTGTACGCGAGAACTTCTGATTCCCCAACGCGATCAGCGCCACCAGATAATCCGGCCAGCGCACCTTCGCATGAACCGTGTCCTTGAACTCCTCCCGAAAAAGCTTGCCCACGCGCTTGCGGGCCGTGATGTTGTAGTGGAACGGCGCGGTGCGAGACTGACCATCCAGAATCTCTTTCTCCGTCGCGTCCCGCGAGCGCAGCACGCCCGCCTCGACCGCCCGGTCGATGGCCTCGATCCCCCTCTCCGTCCGCGCCAGCAGCGCCGTGTGCTTGATCGGTTCCTTCCTCATGCGCATGGACCAGATGTCGCCGGCCGAGATGTCGCAGTAATAGCCAAAGTGGTCGTGACAGTGGTGGCACTTGCGCTGCGTGAAGAAGTAGAGATTGCGATAGAGCGAGAAGGTGCTGAAGGGCTTTTCGATGACCGTCCCGTCCGCATACTCCGCGGTCAGGTGGCCCCGCCAGTGCCCGCTGCGGTAGTGGTAGCTCTTGAGCGGCCCGTGGTCGCCTCCGATCTTGCGCACCACCGCGTCGGTCAGCTCCGGCTCGGTGTTATGGCCGCACACCAGCGTGATGACCATCTTCACCTTTTCATCAAGCGCCGCGTCCTTCTCCCGCGCCCGATGAAGAAGCCGCGCGTCGCAGGGCAGCGCCACCACAGCCAACCGGCCAGAAAACTCCCGGATCAGCGGCATCGCGTGCGCCGCGAAGTGGACCGCGATGTACTTGCTCCCCTGCGCGGACATCACCTCCTGGCGATTCCGCGCGATGATGAACTTCGGCCTCGTTCGCCCGTCCTCCACCGGCAGCGTCAGCACCAGCGCGCCATCGATCCGCCCGCTTTCAAGCATGTGAATGAGCAGACCCGACACGCTCCCACCCGAAGCCGATCGGGCGCGCAGGGCGGTATCGTCGGCGTAGGTGAGGTAGACCTTCTCCACGTCGCCGAGATAGCGGCGTGCGTCCTCCACCGGCCAATCTCTCATGCCCAGTCGCGTCAAGAGCGCCATGTACGATCACCTCGCGGCCTGATGCCCAACCCTGATTCTCCCTCCCGCCGTGCGCGGCAAGCCTATATTGTACTCCCCCCGGCCGTCACACCCGCGGACAAGCCCTCCCTCAAGCCCTTTCCCGGCCGAGTCGATCCTCATAGACTGCATCGGCGTTCCCGCGTCGCGATCAAACTCTCTTCCCCGCTCACCATGACTATCGGCCACGATCACCCCACGCCGAACACCCATTCGCCGGCAGCGCGGTGCGGCGAGGCCTCCACCGGCCGACGATGGGCGATCGACCTCCTGCTCATCCTCCTCCTAGCCGCCTCCATGCGGTTTATCGGCCTGGGGACGCTCGATCCCTGGGAGGATGAAGTCTACTCCTTCATCGGCTCCGGCGAACTTCTGCCCAACCAGCTCATGTGGACCGGCCAGCGCATGGGCCTGCACTCGCCCTTGCCCTACATCGAAATCAAATTCGCACGCGCCCTCCTGGGACCCGGCGCCTTCTCCCTCAGATTCCCCGCAGCCTGTTATGGGACGCTCGCCGCACTCGTCGCCTACCTCCTCTTTCGAAGACTCTTTACCAGACCCGTCGCACTCGCCGGGGCAATCATCCTCGCGATCCACCCCTTCGCGATCGAGTGGGCACGCGATGCACGCATGTACAGCCACTGGATCGCCACCGCGGGCGTGATGATGCTCCTGGCCCACGAAGCAGCTCGCTATGCCCGCGAAGACGACAACCCGACAATCCTCAACTGGCGATGGTTCACCCTGGGCCTGGTCTTCAACTGGGCCCACTGCGCCGTCCTCTTCTCAGTCACGACCATCGCCGCCGTCGGCCTCTGGCTGGGACTGATGGCGTTGTCCATGGTGCGAGTGCATCCGAAGCGGGCGCTGGTCATCCTCGCCGGTTCGGCGCTCGCTTGCGGCGTTTACCTCACCGGCTGGGCGCTCACGGGCATCGGCAGGCTCATGCACAAGTCCGCCGGCGGCGGACCACCCCCTGAGGGCGCCCACCACAGCGGCGCGGAGCTGCCCGATGCCCTGGCCAAGGTCGTCCAGGCTCTGGCCGGAGAAGTCCCGCTCGTACTCGCGATCGCGCTGATCGCGCTTGCCGTCGCGGGATTGGCGATCATCCTCGTTCGCGGAGAGCGCCCGGCGAGGCAGCGCATCGAAGGGGTCGCCCTGCTCGTCCTCGTCGCCCTCACTCCCTGGCTGATGTACCGCGGCATTGCGAAGCAGCACTTCTTCGAACCGCGCTATGTGATCGTCGAACTCCTGACCGTCTGCGCGGGGTGGGGCGCGCTCCTGGCGTTCGGCCTCACCGCCGCACGCGGCAAAGGCCGCTCCCCGGTGGCGCTCGCTACGGCCCTGGCCGTCGCGCTCGCGTGCGCGCTGTGGTGGCCAGCCTGGCGCAGCCTACACACCCAACCCAAGATCCAGTACTCCGTGGCCTTCGCGCCGATCCACCAGCACGCTGCCGACGGTGAGGCACTCATCCCCATTCCCGAGTGGTACGCTCAGCTTGGGCAGTATTACACCTTCCCCGATCGCGTGACCCTCGTGACCCCTCCTGTCGGTGCAAGAATCTTCTCCGGAGTGGATGGCAGGTTCGAGTCGATCCAGCAACTCGGATACCAGGCCGACTTCGATGCGCTGTTCGCCGCGAGCGCCGTTCGCCCCCCGGCCGCCTGGGTGTTCATCGTGGAGCCTGACCCGCAACGTCTCGCGACGGCTACCCCGATTCTCGAAGCGTACGGACTCACGCCTCACGCCCAGCTTGCGATCCTCGAACACGCCTCGCAGGGCAGGAGCACGCTGACATTCCGCGTCTCCCCAGCCGGCATCGATCACCTCACCACAACAACCGGCCGGCCCAAACGCGCCTGGTGGTGATGACGGTGTGGATTGAGAATTACGAATCACAGACTGAAGGCCGGGGGGATGCACGACACCCCAGGCTGGGCCTTTGATCACTGCCATGGGTGGCATGCCCTCGCGAAGCGGGCCATTGCCCTCTGACGGCCGGCGCTAGCCTATACTATGGGCGCCCGTTGATCAGTGGGTCAGTATCATCCCATGGGAGACCGGCGATGCCTACTTTACTTCACAGCCGGCGCCGCGCCCTTGCGGCATGTCTGGTCGCCGTATTGTTCGCGCACGCCGATGTCAGTCGCGCACCGGCCTCCGTCGTGCTTCAACAGATCGCGGGAGGGCAGGTTCCGGGGTTCGCCCGGCCGATCTACGCCACCGCGCCGACGGGGGACGCTTCGCGGCTGTTCTTCGTCGAACAGCACACCGGACAGATCCGGATCATGAACCTGCTCGATCATTCCATCGAGCCGCAACCGTTTCTCACACTGGGCGACCTGTCTTCAGGCAACGAGCAGGGCGCGCTGGGTCTGGCGTTTCATCCGGACTATCAGAACAACGGGCTGTTCTTCGTCTCGTATACCGACTCGACCGGCAGGTCCAACATCGTGCGTTACAACGTGTCGGGCGACGATCCAGACCGGGCCGATCCTACTTCAGCACAGACCGTGCTGCGCATCGGACAGCCCCAGGCCAATCACAACGGGGGGTGGATCGGGTTCAACCACGCGCTGGCGCCGGGTCAGCCTCAGTATCTCTACATTGCATCGGGCGACGGCGGCGGGGGAAATGACAACGCCACCGGCCACACGACGGGAACCGGCAATGCCCAGGACATCACCCGCAACCTGTTGGGGAAGATGCTGCGCATCGACGTGGATGGCGACGAATTCCCGGACGATCTTTTCCGCAACTACGCGATCCCGCCGGACAACCCGTTTGTCGGATCAGCAGGTGATGACGAGATCTGGGCTTACGGCCTGCGCAATCCCTGGCGCAGCGGATTTGACCGCGCGACCAACGACTTCTACATCGCCGACGTCGGGCAGAACAACCGCGAGGAAGTGAACTTTCAGCCTGGGGACTCGCCGGGAGGCGAGAACTACGGCTGGCGGCTGCGCGAGGGGACGTTTGCGACCGGTTACGCCGTCGGCGAGACGCCGGGGCCGGTC
>JBGTFI010000555.1:0-5519 GCA_041747335.1 Phycisphaeraceae bacterium
GAACGCCGTCATCGCCAGCGACACCACCACGAGCGCCCACCCGGACATCGCCAGCGTCCGCGCGTTGCGCTTGTTGATCTCCAGCATGTCACGCATGCGCTGCTCGGCGGCGGCTCCCATCTGGATCACCCGATCCAGCACGGAAGCGGTTTTCTGCTGGAAGTCGCAGATCTTGCTCATGTTCTCCCCCAGCGTCGCGAAACCGTTCATGAGCTGAACATCCTTCTCCCGAGTGGCCTCGAACTGCTGCCTGAGCATGTCGATCGCGTCGTCGCGGTGCTTCGAGGCGTGGACCAGCCCGTCGATCACCTGCGTCAGACGCACCGAGTGCTCCTGCTGCTGATCGAGGTGCCGGCGCATCGTGTCCAGAAGTTCATGGTTGGTCTGGTTCACCTTGGGCAGTGAGGCGAGCGCTTCGGGCAGATTCTCCATCTTCTCCAGCAGCCGCTCGGAACGGTCCGCCTGCCGGTCAATGTGCTGACGCAGGGCGCCGACCAGCTCGGTGACCTCCTGGTATCCCTTCTCCAGCCGATCGATCGCCCGCTCGGAGGACTTGCGTCGCTCGGCCGGAGGCGCGGCAACGGCCGATTCCGCGCTTGCCGCCTTCGCGATCGGCGCCTCGACCGTCTTGGTCGCCGCGTCGATGCGCACCGGCTGGGGCGCGCTCTTCCCGCGGAAGAACCATCCGAAAAACCCACGCCGCTTGCGCGCAGCGGAAGATGAACCGTTCGCCGCGCCGGCATTCATCACCCCGGACTTGGTGTCGGAAGGCATGAGCAATCTCCTCTTTTATGGCTGGTGGGGCACAACTTCGGAACAGCACATATCGGGAGCATCGGCGTGTACGTTCGCCCCGGTCCAGAAATTATCGGGCGGCTTGCGGCGCGTGCGAAAATACGCGAACGGCGTTCAATTCCAGCGAATTGAACGCCGTTCGCGGGTTGGCCGAAGTGAAGGCAGGCGGAACTCTCCTACTTGCCCGTCAGATCCTTCTCCGTGATCTTGATCTTGCGGTATGCCACCGGACCATGATCGCCCTGGAACATCAACGGGCCTCGGGAGTGCTCCTGGCCGGTCACCCCCGCCGGCGTCGGGCCGGGCATCTCCAGATCCTCGTGCAGCGTCTTGCCGTTGAGCTTCACGCGGATGAACTTGGCGTTCTCGACCTTGTTCCCGCGATCGTCAAATCGCGGGGCCTTGAACAGAATGTCGAACTTCTGCCACTGCCCCGGCCGCTTCGAGGCGTTGACCTTCGGCACGGCTGCGCCGTAGATCGCCCCGATGTCGCTGGGTTTCATCTCCTGCACGCCCCAGCTGTCGAGCACCTGCACCTCGTACTCGCCCATGACGTAGATGCCCGAGTTGGACTTGGTCGGAACCATCAATTCGAGCTGGATGCGGCAGTCGCCGTACTTCTGGATGGTGTAGATGTCGATGCTGTCGCCGTGGGCGGTGGCGTTGTTGATGAGCTGGCCCTCGCCCGGCTCCACATCCAGAAGCCGGGGATTGACCTCCGACATCTGCGCCTCACCCACCATCCACTTGCTCTTGGCCGCGTCGCCCTTGAACGCCCACCCGTTGAGGCTCTCGCCGTCAAACGGCCGATGCACCTTGCCTCCGCACCCGCCCGCCAGCAGCGCCACCGACAGCAACGCCAAACAGCCCGCCAATGCCCTGATCCTCATCGATCGCTCCTTTCCTCGGATGACACTCACACGCGCCCCGCGGGCCAGCCCCGCGAGGCGGGGGCGATTGTAGCGGTGCGCCCGATGCAGTGCGAACATGAACGCCGGAACCTAAACCCTGGCCTCGGACTTTGGACTCCCCTCCTCCGGCGGTGGATATAATCCCGCCGCCGCGATGACGGCTGTTTCCCCGGAAAAGAAAGCCATGTGGACCATCGTTCTGCTGCTGCTGTCGAACGTCTTCATGACCTTCGCCTGGTACGGCCACCTCAAGTACAAATCCGCCCCGCTTCTGACGGTCATCCTCGTGAGCTGGCTGATCGCCTTCGCCGAATACTGCTTCCAGGTCCCCGCCAACCGGATCGGGCACGGGATTTTCTCCGCCGCCCAGCTCAAGACGATTCAGGAGATCATCACCCTGGTGGTCTTCGCGGTCTTTTCGATCCTTTACCTCAAGGAAGAGCTGCGGTGGAACCACGGTGTGGCCTTCGCCCTGCTCGTCGGCGCGGCGTTTTTCATGTTCCGGGAGTGAACGGGCGCCGCGACACACAACCGTCGCCGACCGATGGATCCGATTCGCCCGCTGCGCATTCGGCAACATTCCCGCGAGATTTTCCCTGTACTTCCAGTGTGATCGCCTTCAGAGTGCGTATCATGGAACGGAGGGGCATTTCAGCGGCCCCTGACTCTTTGGTCCATCTGTAAACCGGTTCGCGGCATTCGAGGCATTGCAAAGGAAGGGAGCGGTTTGTGCGTATCTCAATTCAGCTTGCTCGTTTGATGGTCGTTTCGGCATTGATTGGCGGTTTTAGTCCGATCTCATGGGCGCAAACCGTCTTCGTCGGCCCGTCGCCCTACCTCTCCAGGGAGGACATTCCCCCGGGCTTTTACCTCAATGACACCCCCGCCGCCCTGGAGGACTTCGAGGATGGATCGCTGGACTTCGGCATCACCGCCTCAAACGGAGCAACGGTCCCGCCGGGTTTTATAGGACTGATCGATTCGGTGGACGGGGATGACGGCGTGATCGACGGTTCCGGGCTGCTCGGCCACTCCTGGTTCTACGGCGCGGGGGCCACGGGCGTCGTGTTCACCTTCTCGGCCCCCTTGCCGACCGCGGCGGGTGTCGTCTGGACCGATGGAGGGGGCACGACCACCTTTGAGGCCTTCGGGCCGGGCATGCTGTCACTGGGCACGATCGGTCCGGTAGCGATCGCGGACAGTTCCAACGCCGGAACCACGGCCGAGGACCGGTTCTTCGGCGCCCTTCATGGCGACGGCATCCTTGCGATCAAAGTGAGCAACACCAGCGGCGGCATCGAGCTTGACCACGTGCAGTACGGCACGGCGGGATCGCTCTATTCGGGATCGATTCTCGGCGATATGGACGACAACGGCGTCTTCGATGCGTTTGATGTGGATGAGTTCGAACTGGCACTGGCCGACCAGGGAGCCTACATCGCGCTCTTCCCCCCAGTCGATCCCGATCAACGCGGCGACATGAACGGCAGCGGCGCGCTCGACGCGTTCGATGTGGCGCCGTTCGAGCAGGCGCTGGCCGGGGGAGGCATGTCCATCCCCGAACCGACGACCCTGGTGGGACTGGGACTGATGCTCACCTTCCTGGCCCGACAACGCTCCCGCGCCACGCGGGACTGAGCACCCCAACACACAACGTTCACAACCCCTCACACCTACTCCATAAGTTCCAACACCGCCAGCACCGGCGCGTGGTCCGACGCCACCGGCTCGTGGAGTACCTGCATCTCGATCACCCGGAACTTCTCCACGGGCCGGTAGAGGATGTAATCGATCCGTCTGCGGGGGCTGTCACTGGGAATGGTCGGCTGAGGGTTTCCCGCGACGACGGCCGCGTCGGTCCACATTTCGTAGAACGTGCTCATCACCTCCGTCTCGGGCGTTGCGTTGAGATCCCCGGCCAGGATGAACAGCCCCTCGCTTTCGAGCGCCACCAGGCGGTTGATCTCCCTGGCCTGGGCCAGTCGGTCGGCCGGGTTGCGGGTGTGGTCCAGGTGCGTGCCGATGAACCACAGCGACCTTCCGCGCGGGCCGATGCGCACGCGCACCATCAGCGCCGAGCGCGGCTCGTTGCCCATCGTGTAGGGCAGCGGCGCGTTGCGTGTCTCAAGGATCGGCAGGCGCGTGAGCACCGCCTCGCCGTACTCCCCGCCGCTGTAGGCCATCGCCACCCCGAAGACGCTGGCCATGCCCGTCAGGTCGCCGAGCACCTTGGCCTGGTCCACGCCGCTGGCCCTGCGGGTCTTGTTGTCCACCTCCTGAAGGGCCACCAGGTCGGGCTTCTGCGCCTTGATGACCGCGGCCAGGCGTTCGTAATCGAACTGTCCATCCATCCCCTCCCCGTGGTGGATGTTGTAGGTCAGCACGCGCAGTTGCACGGGCTTGGTCGCGCAGCCGGTGAGTATGATGGCCGCGAGCAGCGCGAGGATCGTGAGCGTGGCGACACGCAGCCGGCTGGTGGATTTCATTCGTCGCTCCTTTTCTAATGGCAGTCGTGAAGGGACAGGTGACAGTGTAGCGGGGTGAGCGCTGAAGGCGAAGGTGACAGACCACCCCCGCTTGTTATCTTCCCTTGCATGAACGACCTGACCTACGCCATCCTCGGCAGCGGCGCCCTGGGCGGGCTTTACGGGGCGCGCCTCGCACGGGCGGGCGCCGAGGTCCACTTCCTGCTGCGCTCGGACTATGAACACGTTCGCGCGCACGGCCTGCGGATCGACTCGAAGGACGGTGACTTTCACCTTCCCAACGTCAACGCCTACGCGAACGTCGAGGACATGCCGCGCTGCGAGGTCGTGATCGTGGCGCTCAAGACGACAATGAATCACCTGCTGCCGCAGCTTCTGCCGCCGGTGGTCAAGCAGGGCGGGATCGTGCTGACGCTCCAGAACGGGTTGGGCGTCGAGGCGCAGGCAGCCGAGGCCGCTCCGGGGGCGGAAGTGCTCGGCGGGCTGTGTTTCCTGTGTTCGAACAAAGTCGGACCCGGACATATCCACCATCTCGACTACGGCGAAATCCGCCTGGGTAGGTACACACCCGACGGCCGGCCCGGCGGCATCACCGACACCATGCGCCGCATCGCCGCCGACCTCAATGAGAGCGGCACACCCACCACGCTCATGGAGCACCTCGAACTAGCCCGCTGGCAGAAGCTTGTGTGGAACGTGCCGTTCAATGGGCTTTCGGTGATTCTCGACGCGACCACGGACCGGATCATGGCCGACGCACACGGCAGGCGACTGGCTGAGGCGCTCATGCTGGAGGTGGTGGAGGGGGCGGGTGCGTGCGGCCTGCCGATCGACCGCGCGGACGTCGACGACATGCTCGACCGCACCGTCCGCATGACCCCCTACCGCACCAGCATGATGATCGACCACGATCGCGGCCAGCCGATGGAGGTCGAAGCCATCTTCGGCGCCCCGCTGCGAGCGGCGCGGGAAGCGGGCGCCGCCACGCCAAAGCTGGAGATGGTTTACGAGCTGCTCAAGTTCCTCGATGGCGGGGCGGTGGTGATGAAGACCCAGGTCGCGGGGCATTCATGAGACCGGCCGGGGGGCACTTCGGCTCAAGCAATCGGTGCGGCTGTGGATCCGGATAATTCGGACAAAATGGGGTTGACATGCCCTTCGGGGAATGTATTATGGATATTGTCATCCACAATTCCTGAGGTTTGCCATGATCCCCGACTCCCACGCCAACAACGAACCGTCCCCGGCGCGATCAGGCTTCGTAGCAGTCCTGGTCGCCTTGACCATGACGCTCCCGGGCTGCGGGCGACTCGATCCGCCCCCCATG
>JBGTFI010000556.1:0-1850 GCA_041747335.1 Phycisphaeraceae bacterium
CGCTGGCCAACACCGCCGCGGCGGTCGGGGGCGCCGGGGGCGCTGCCGACGCGAGCTACGCGGGCAACAGCACCCTGCGGTTCCTCGTGGGTGACGCGGTCAGCGGCGTCACCTCTTTCTTCCCCGATGGGTTTGCCGGGCTGACCGGCGACGCGGTCTACCTCGGCGGGGACACGGCCGCCCTGGACCACCTGACGATTCCCGGACTGACGCTCGGCTCATCGAGCTTCACCGTCAGCGTCTGGGCGGCCATGGGCGAGGACCAGTCGGCGGGCAACTCGGGCAACGAGTCGCTCGGCGGCAACGGCCCGGCCGTCTTCTCGAACAAGCCGGTCCGGTTCAATGACCGTGATGGCGCGGGCGTCGACGGCGGCGACGAACAGGGCTTCGCCTACGGCGCCTGGGCGAGCGCGGGCGACGACTACGGCGCCAACGCCAGCGACGGCGCGGGCAACACCGGAACCACCGGTGGGACCGACGTGTCGTTCGATGTGTATGTCCAGCTCGCCCTGGTCTACGACGCGGCGGCACAGGAAGTCCGAAGGTATCAGGCCGGCGCGCTGCTCAGCACCATCGACGTGAGCGGCTGGGGATCACTCGACTCCGGCAACGACCTTCGCATCGGCGGATATCCGCTGGGATCGACCTCCGGGAGCGATACGTTCTGGGGGTCGATCGACGACGTGGGCATCTGGGACCGGGCCCTGACCGGCGGCGAGATCGCGCAGGTCAACCTCTACGGCAGCTTCGGGTTCGACCTCGAAGACGCGATCAACGGCGTGGCCCTGCCGGTGGCAGGATTCACCGGCAACGACCCGGACGACAACCTCGCGTCGAACGATGACAATTGGTCCCAAGGCCCCTCTTCCTGGGGCGCCGGCACACAGGTGAACGTCGCCGCGGGCACCACCGCGACCTTCGAGGGCGCGAACACCGGCCCGGCGGTGTTCGACTCGAGCTTCGGCAGCCAGAGCGTGCAGACCCTCAACCTCGGCGGATCGGGCATCACCACCTTCATGGAGATGACCGGCGACGCCGAGATCATCGGGTTGGGCAACGGTGAGGGGATCAACACCAACATCGGCGTGTCGGGTTCCACCGTCCACCTGACGATGTCCGGCAACGCCCGGATCGAGCATCACGACAGCACCGAAGAGGGTGGCGAAGTCGCGATCAGCGTGGGCGGAGCGAACGCCAACGTGACCATGAACGACTCTTCGGAGATCGTGTCCGGCCCGCGCCTGGCCGATGCACGCTTCGCCACGGGCTTCCGCCGTCCGGTCACGAGCGACGGGATCGACCGCTTCGGCGATGACGTTCAGATCGGCCGCGGGGGCAACCTGAACCTGACCATGAACGGCGATTCGATCATCTTCTCGCCGGACGTGGTCGGCGTGAACACCTCCACGGTCGCGGAGGTGACGGTGACGCAGAACGACAATTCGCAGGTGATCGCCAATTGGGATACCCGCTGGTTCGACCAGTCAGGCCAGACCGCCAGCGCGAGCATCGAGTGGTACCTCAACGACAACAGCCGGTTCGCCGTCGGGCGTGACCACGGGCTGGGACAGGGCGCCACGGGCGGTTCGATCTACGTCGAGGTCAACGATAACGCCGAGTTCTTCGCCGGCGACCGGTTGGTCCTGATCGGCGCCGGGACGCAGAACCACATCGTGGTCAACGGCGGGTTGGTGAAGGTCGGCGGGAACAGCCCCGACGACGTGCTCCTCGTGGACGATACCGGCCAGCCGGGGGGCGGCGATCCGGGTAATTCACCCGTTGTCAGGGACTGGATCCTCCATATGGGCGGCGGATCCACCTCGGTCATCGACGTCAACGGCGGCGCGGTC
>JBGTFI010000557.1:0-1919 GCA_041747335.1 Phycisphaeraceae bacterium
CGGGATCCATGATCGCCTCGATGCGCGCCTGAAGGCGGATGTCCAGACTTAACCGCACGTCCCTGCCGGCGACCGGGTCGAGCGTGGTGGTTACCCCGGTGTCGCGCTGAAGGAG
Organism: Phycisphaeraceae bacterium; assembly: GCA_041747335.1. Taxonomy (GTDB): domain Bacteria; phylum Planctomycetota; class Phycisphaerae; order Phycisphaerales; family Phycisphaeraceae; genus JBGTFI01. Next base: position 116 of record JBGTFI010000557.1, read on the forward strand.
AAGCTGCCCGCGCTCGCCGCGCAGGCGCGATTCCTGCGAGCGTTCGATCCCCCACGCGCCGATCGTGTCGCCGGGGCGATACCCGCCCAGGTCCGCCTCGCCGGTCGGGCGGAAGTAGGGGCGGACTTCGAGTTCATCCGCGTACACCGCCCGCAGCCTCCCCAGGGTGTGCGCCCCGACCCCGACGACTTCTCTCTCAGAGCTGACCTTGCCCGATTCAAGCTGCGTCTGCAGCGCGCTCGGGAGCGTCGAGAAGTCCAGCACCATCGACATGGTGTCCAGCGGGTATCGCCGGGTTCGCGCCGGCTGCACTTGCACCTGCGACCAGATGCTGTCCTGCCCGTCCTGTTGCGTCGCGGTCTCGATCCGCCCGCGCACGCGAGCGGCCGCCTCGGAGGAGATGTCGAAGAGCAGCGCGTGCGCCTCGACCTGCTCGCCCACCGGCTGGGCCACTTCCGTCAGGGGGACCGGTTCATCGAGGAGGTCCGATCGCTGGCGCTGGCGGTGCATCCAGACGTGGGTGGCGACGTTCTGGAGCTTTCGGCGGATGGTGTTCTTGCGTGCTTCGAGGTCGCCGCGTTCGATCTCCCCCAGCTCCGCCAGATCCTGCCAGAGCATCTCGGCCTGGTGGTCGTAATCCGGGACGTTGGCGTCGATGCGTGCGACGCGCTCTTCGAGGTCCAGTTCCCGCCAGCGCGCCCCGGCTTCGCGTCGGGCCTTGGCTTCGGCCCGATCGTACGCCCAGATACCCGCGATCGCCGGATAATTGACTGCGATGTTGTAGCTCCCCCGGTCTTCCGCCAGCACACGCAGGTGACGGTCAAAAATCGGCCCGCGACGCGTCGGGATCGCCCGGGCGAAGGTCAGCACCCGCTCGGCCTGAATGCGGTGGTTCCCCCCCTGCACCACGGTCAGGCTCACCAACCTGCCCGCGAACAGCCCCATCGTCCCAATCGCCAGCGCCCCCAGCAGCAGCAGGCGACGATGGAACATGCTTGGCATCACCCGCTGATACCAGGCCCGCTGCCGCCGCCGCTCCTCGATCTGCCAAGGGTGCATCGCAAAGAATTATAAACGCGCTTCGCCTGAAGGGGAGTTATAGGACAGGAATCGGGAGACAGGAGACGGAGAGGGGCCTCGACAGACCGCCTATCCCTTTGGACCGTGGCCGTCGATCAAATGGAGCATCGTCTGTGCCCGGCTGATCTCACGCCGGCGGCGATCGACCTCGTCCAAGGTCGGGGCCACCCTCGCCTGGGCCTCCTTGAGCGTTGCCTGCACATCCTGACGCACCATCTCCTCCACGCCCACGGCCTCCTGCGTCAAAACCGTCAGCCGGTCATCCTTCATCTGGGCGAATCCGCCGCCGACGTAAAACCACCGCGACCCGCCGGAGGCGTAGTCCAGCCGCAGCGCCCCATCGCCAAGCTTGACCAGCAGAGGCGCTCGCTGGTGCATCAGGCCGACCTGCCCATCCCATCCGGGGATCGAGGCGTAAGTGACTTCATCGTCAAGCAGTTGCGCCTCGGGCGTCACGATGGTGCAGCGGAAACTCGATGCCACGGACGATCACTCCTGCCGGGGGGTATCTCTGGGAAAGGCGAATTCTAGGGTGCTGGGGGCGGGTGTCAAAGCGGCGTGGTGTGCGGCGACTCGCGTTTGAGCCGGGGTCTGCCCAAATTTCCGGGGGTGGTGTTCAGGCGGCTTGTTGGAGGCGGTGGGACCACCAGGCGGACCACTGGTTGCTTTGCAGGAGGGCTTCGAGGCCCATCATGGCCTGGGCGTGGTCGAGGTCCCAGCGTTT
>JBGTFI010000558.1:0-5403 GCA_041747335.1 Phycisphaeraceae bacterium
AAACGCTGGGACCTCGACCACGCCCAGGCCATGATGGGCCTCGAAGCCCTCCTGCAAAGCAACCAGTGGTCCGCCTGGTGGTCCCACCGCCTCCAACAAGCCGCCTGAACACCACCCCCGGAAATTTGGGCAGACCCCGGCGAAAATGGTTCGCCGATCTCAGTTGTAGTTTGCGGTGGAAGGACTACAATATGATACTCCTTGTGTCGCAGCGCGAGGGAGGTTCAGGGGCTTAGTTCATCAGCCTGGTTCAGCCCGTTGGCCGGATGCCGGCGACCGGCGGCCTCCCCCGCGACGCTCGCCCCCGAACCTGGGCGCCCGTGAGAAACACCGTAAACCATGACTACGCAAGCAGATCGGAAGTCGCCGCTCGAAAAACGCGGCATTGACATCAAGGATCTCGACTGGCCCGTGGTGGTCTTCATCGCCCTGACCCACCTGGGTGCCGTTTTCGCCTTTTTTCCGCCGTTCTTCTCATGGAGCGGCGTCCTGGTGGCGGTCTTTCTGGCCTGGTTCACCGGCTCGGTGGGGATCACCCTCTGCTACCACCGCCTGCTGACCCACCGCAGCTTCAAGACCCCCAAGTGGTTTGAGTACGTGTTGGCCGTCGTCGGGTGCCTCAACTGGCAGGGCGGTCCGATCCAATGGGTCGGCATCCACCGCATCCACCACAAGCACTCGGACCAGGAAGACGACCCCCACACCCCGCGCCACGGCTTTAGTTGGTCGCACACCTTCTGGTGCATGCACAAGCACCCCGAAGGCCAGGACGCCCAGGGCGCCGCCAAGGACCTCCTGCGCGATCCGGTCTACCGATGGATCGACAAACTCTTCTGGCTGCCGCAGTTCATTCTCGCCGCGGCCCTCTTCGTCGCCGGGCATTACCTGGTCGGCAACGGGCTGTCGTGGCTGTTCTGGGGGCTGTTTGTGCGCACGGTGGTGGTCTACCACGGCACGTGGTTCGTCAACTCCGCCACCCACACATGGGGCTATCGCAACTACGAGACCACGGACAACTCCACCAACCTCTGGTGGGTGGCGCTGCTCTCCTTCGGGGAAGGCTGGCACAACAACCACCACGCCCACCAGCGCTCCGCGGCGCACGGGCTGCGCTGGTATGAGATCGACATCACCTACTGGCTCATCAAGGGAATGTCCAAAGTCGGCCTGGCATGGGATATCGTCGTGCCTGACGCCAAGGATCTGCCGCAGGGAAGGGGATAGGGATTGGGGAGAACGACGAAACTCGAATGACGAAGAAGTGGTATCCGAACCACCGTCCGCTCTTTCTGTCTCCTGTCTCCCGTCTCCCAACTCCTTCAAGAAAAAACGACGGCGTGGCCTGTAAGCCGAATTCTGTGACCCGCCTGTGGCGGGCGGCGATCATTTCTCTGGGCCCGACGTTGCCGCCGGGCTCAAGCGGCCTACCCGCTCCCGAACGACCGGACCCGTCGCGGTCGCCGAGGCGACCTGGGAGCTGCTTGGCCTTGCACGCGGTGGGGCTTGCCCTGCCCGCCCTGTCACCAGGGCGGCGGTGCGCTCTTACCGCACCATTTCACCCTTACCCCCCGCCGCCAAGGCGGCCGGGGGCGGTATCTTTTCTGTGGCGCTTTCCCTGACCTCGCCCGGCTTTCGCCGCTTGGGGCCGGTGGGTGTTACCCACCACCGTGGTCCTGCCGTGTTCGGACTTTCCTCCCGCCATCCGGGGTTAGCGGAAAGCGAGCGATCGCCCGGCCACGCCGTCGTCAAGGGATTATAGGGGGAGACAAAGGCTCAGCGGGAACCGTCGGCTATAATCTCGCCCATTCGATTTGATTTCCATTCACTTATAAGTTAACCTATGATGATCGAGGTCCGGAAACTGTTCCCCCGGGAGTCGCTGCGGACGGAGGTGTGGGTCTCAAGGCAGGCGATCCGCGAGATCGAGCGGCTCCTGAAACGGGACAGGCACTCGGCGATGGAGATTCTGGCGAAGGTGAGGCATTACGCGAGAGCCGGTTTCTCTCGATATACGGGCCAAAGCGGCACGCCGATCAAGGCCGAAGGCGGAGGGGTGTTCAGGGTCGGGACGCCCCGGCACCTGTTCAGGCTGATCGGGTTCTTCGCCGGCGATGACGATCGTGAGTTCATCTGCCCTGAGGCGTTCCTGAAGCGGGGCCAGAAGCTTGGAGCGGATGAGCGGGACCGGATCGAGAGCGTACGCCGGATCAAGCAGAACCGCCTCTGGAGAAAGGTCGAGAGCGATGAAAGCGAATGACGGGATCGAGAAGTTGATGGAGGAGTTCGACGCCTCCCCCCAGAGTGTCGGTTTTCACCTGCGGCTGCAACTGGCCGACATCATCATCGATCGGCTGCGCAAGTGCGGCTGGACGCAGCGGCGGCTCGCGGAAGCGGCGGGATTGCGAAGTTCCTTCGTGAGTCGCGTGATTCACGCGGATGCCAATTGCACTTTTGACACGGCCGGCAAACTATTGTTCGCCTTGGGCCTGCGCGCCTACCTCGTGGCCATGGCATCGACCGCGGATGTCCTTTCAGGAGACGATCATGCCTATCAGTGGAAAACCGGGACGCAAGAAGACGACGGCCAAGAAGCAACCTTCCGCATCGGACTCTCAACTGAAGCCCATCGACTTCGCAGCGCTGCCGCCCCTGCCTAGCGACGTTCAGACCATCTGGGTCGATCGGGCGCAGCTCCTGCTCAGGAGCGACGAGCCGATCGCAACGATCCGGTTCGAGACCGCCTTGCCGGAGGGGCGGCGCGAGGCGGCGAGGATCGCGATGTCCGTTTCACATCTTCGCAAACTCGTCGATCTGATCTGCCGGATGATCGAGTACAAGCCCACGGACACCCCCTCGAAGTCCGCCTGAACGATCGTATCTTTTCGTGAAGTATCACCTCGATGTCTCTCCCCCATCCCCCTTCCCCCACGAAGCCCCCCGGCGAGCTCGGCGTCTTCGGTGCGGCGATGATGGGCCTTGGTTCGATCATCGGCACCGGGGTGTTCGTCTGCGTGGGGATCGCCGCAGGGTGGATGTGGTGGCGGGGGAGGGGCGAGAAACGCGGCCCGTAAACAGGCACGGTTCATGCGCCTCGGAGCAGGTCCAGTTCCGTGTGGATCCCCGCCTTGGTGTCATTCGCCCCCAGCAGCCTCTCAATATGCCCCCACGCCGCGAGGTGAACGTGCTTGCCTCTTGCCTTCGCGCCGGGACGAAGCTCCATGAAATCCGTCGCGCCCAGGAAGCGGCGAAGCGCGGCGAGGCTGGCGGTTGTTGAATCCTTGCCGGAATCCACCGTAAGCGGAGATGTCTGTTCAGACGAATCATCGGTCAGCAGGTCCACCGCCGCCGCCGCGCCGCCCCCAGCCAGCAGCGCCTCGAAGGGCGCCACATCGAAAGCGTCGAGCTGGCCGCTTGCGTCGATGTCGCCCGCAAGATCCGGATCGACACCGGGGAACTGTGCCATGAATGCTTGCCGATCGGCCAGCGCCAGCTCGAAGGGCGCTACGTCGAACGCATCGAGCGCCCCATCGCCGTTCATGTCCCCCAGCACGAACCCGCCGGTGAGGTTCAATGCGATGGTGAGCGGCGTCTCGAGCTGCGCCATATCGGTCGCCGAGGCGGTCAGGTCGCGCGCCACGGCCGGGCCGGTGATGTTGTTGAATGTCACGCGGTACTGGTCGTTGCCGATCGGCGCGGCGGCGAGGCGTTCGGTGGCCGGATCGATCACGCCGTCGCCGTTGACATCGAACTCGATGGTCACGGCCGCGATGGCGATATTGTCCGTGGCGGTGACGGTGACGATGAGGTCATCGCCGATGCCGACCATCGCGTTGGCCGCGGGACTGTTGATCTCGATCGTCGGCGCCTGATTCTCCAGCGGACCATGAACCTCTTCGATCTCCGCCACGGTGGTCTCCGGAAGGTCTGAGAATGGTGGCGGATCGCCCTGACGTGTCGTGATGCCGAAGGTGTTGTTGACGTTGTCGAGGTAGAGGGGGAAGTTGAGCTTCATGTTCGACCAGTTGTCGTAGACCGCGTCGCCCGGACCAGAGTAGCTGCGCACCATGGTTCCGGTGTTGTCGGGGACGAACTGGTAGGAGTAGCTCATCAGGCTGCGATAGTTGGGCTTGTAGTTCGCGGGAACGTGCGAGGCCCACCCCGGAGGCCGGCTGGTGACGCTGTCAATCCCTCCGTGCTGGAGCGCGAGCGTGTGGCCCAGCTCATGGGCGAAGGTCTGCCCCTGAAAAAAGCCCAGCGGCGTCGGAATCGTCGCGGGAGTACCCATCGGACCGCCCGGCGGCACGGTGAGTGTGGCCGAGTCCGCGCTGCCTTGAAGCGTGACGAGAAAGTCGTTCCCGGGGATCGCATGATTCGAGCCGGGATACCACGAAATCTCGCCCAGCCCCGATGATCCGTTGCCCGGATTGCTCTGCCTGTCGGCGAAAACCGCGTAGTGGAACGCCAGGTCGCGCGCGAACTTGTTTGTGGTCCCGAAGAAGGTCTGCTTGATGTTCTCCATCGAACGCGCCACGATCGGCCTGCCCTGCGGGTCCATCATGCCCGGAAAGCTCACCGTTCCGTCCACACCGAAGTAGATCACGTGGATGTGATTGCCCGTGCCCGCCTGGGCGATCTGGTCGCCCCCCTGAAGGTTGGCGGCTACGGGCATCTGTCCGGTCGGGGCCATGTTTCGGCTGCGCACCGCGCCGGCATCGACGTGGGCGGTCACGCCCATCGACCCATCGGGGTTCATCACCGGCGCGCTCGCGAACATGTTCACCAGAAAGTCGATCGCCGCCTGCTGCGGGGCGAAACTGCGCCCGGTCAGGGCGTCGGGCCGCAGCCAGTCGACCTCGATGAAGATGTCCTTGCGCAAGACCTGCGCCCCCAGGGCCGGAAGGTCGAGGTCGATCACACCGTCAAGGTCTATGTCGATCCCGTTCTGCTCCCAGTGATCGAACAGCCCATCACCATCGGTGTCGAGCTGCTGTCCTCGGACGACCATGGGGCCTGCCGCGGATTGGGCGAAGAACGCCAGGTAATGGTCGCCGGGGTTCACCATGCGGGCCATACCCGCGGTATCAACCTCCGCGCCGGCGATCGGGTCGTGCAGCGCCAGGGATGTGATGACCCGCCCGCCGAGCGTATCGCCCACCTGGATCACGGGGATCGCGCTGGTCTTGTTGTATTCGGTCATCCCGGCGCCGCTCAGCGGGGCATCGGCGCTCACGTGGATGCTCCAGATGCCCTCGCTCGCGCTGAAGAGCATCGGGTTGCCGGTCACCGGATTGTTCCGACTGGCCTGGCTGGGCGTGCCCATGAAGGTGACGACGAACATCTCGCCGGGATCGACGAAGGTGTCGTTGGTGGCGGCGTTGTGATACATCGTCACGCCGATGCGGT
>JBGTFI010000559.1:0-3115 GCA_041747335.1 Phycisphaeraceae bacterium
CCGCTCCGTCGCCGCCCGGCGTGACAGCGCCCCGCCCCCGGAGTGGACGACCCTCAGCCCCTTCATCCCCAGCTTTCGCGCCGCGCTGGAAAGCCGCCCCAGATACCTCACCATCACCGGCTGAACGTAGGCGTTGATCACCGTGGTGCTGGTGCGCTCGTACTCGCGGAACTCCGGCAGCACCTCGCTTGAAAGCGAGATCGCGATGCCCAGCCGTCGCGCCCGCCGCGCGATCATCCGCTCGTGCGCAGGGCGCAGAAACGAAAACAGCAGGCACACCGCCAGCGACTCAATCCCCCGCTTCGCCAACCGCTCACACACGGCATCGACCGCCCTCAGGTCCAGCGCGCGCAGCACCTTCCCCTCGGCCGTGACACGCTCGGGAACGCCAAACCGCAGCGATCGCGGGACCAGCACCGGTTCACGAGACGCCGCGAGGTCGTACAGCGCCGGCCGCGTCTGTCGCGCCAGCTCGAGCACGTCCTCGAACCCTTCGGTGGTGATCAGGGCCGTTCGCGCGCCCTTGCGTTCAAGCAGCGCGTTCGTCGCCACGGTCGAGGAGTGAACCAGCGTGAAGTCCCGCCCCGCGTCCCGCGCTTGTTCGAGCAGTTCCCCGATGCCCCGGAGGATCCCACGTGAAAAATCGTCCGGCGTCGAGGGTGTCTTGTGCGTGACCACGCGCCGCCCGTCGTGAAGAACCAGGTCCGTGAACGTTCCGCCGGTGTCAACGCCGACAATCAGGCCGCGATGCACGGTCAAGGGAAGCTCCGATCAGTCGGCGGGTCGCGAGAGCGGCCGCGACGGTCGCTTGTCGCCGCTCGCCCCACCTCCCCGGCGAGTCACTATAATAAACCTTTGCGATCAATTGGAACGGCGCGAGGGCGCGGATAGCGCGGAGACGGGAATCAGGATGCACAACAACCCCCACGACAAGGACGGCGACGCCCCGGACCCCCCGGAAGGCCAGGATGGTCCCACTCCGGACGGACCGCGCGACGCCGGCGGCGACACCGGCCAGTTCACCCAGCAGGTGCGCCAGCAGCAGGTGACCGCACGGGTTCCCGAATCCGTGGCCCGCGGCGTCTTCTCAACAGGCGCGCTGATTCAGCAGGGCAATCACGAGTTCGTCGTCGATTTCCTCGTCACCGTCACCCGCCCTCATCAGGTCGTCGCACGAGTGGTCATGCCGCCGGGGATCATGACTTCCGTCATCCAGGCGATGCAGCAGAACGTCGAGAAGTACACCGAGCGCTGGGGCCCTCCCCCGGCCCTGCCCAAACCGCCGCAGCCGGTCCAGCCCCCGCCTATCGAAGAGATCTACGCAAACCTCAAAATGCCCGACGATGTCCTGAGCGGCTGCTACGCCAACGCGCTCATGATCTCCCACTCCCCCTCGGAGTTCGTCTTCGACTTCATCACCGGCTTTTATCCCAAGTCCTCGGTGAGCTGCCGGGTGTTCATGGCCGCCGCCCAGGGCCCGCGCCTGCTCGATTCCCTCAAGCGTTCCTGGGAGCAGTACCAGCGCAAGATCGCCGCCCGCCGCCTCCAACTCGGCCTTCCTCCCGTCGACGATCAGTTCAGCTTCAATCCACCCAGCGGGTTATCCACTCCCAACGACCCGGATCGCCCCCGTCGAGCGCCCGATCCCGACGACGATCCCGGCAAGGGCGACCGGCCCCACTCCCCGTAGGGTGGGCATCGCCCACCACAATCTACCTGGCATTCCGAAGGTCAACTCGCCATCCGCCGCGCCCGCCGAAGCAGTTCCTCCGACACCTCCGGCATCGGATAGTGTTGCCGCAGGAACTCCCGCAGCTCATCCGAACGCGCGATCTGAAAATACGCCTGCGGCCGCAACCGATTCGCCACGAACGTCACCGCCCGCGCCAGCCGGCTGCGCGACGCCGCGATCAGCAGCTCCCCGTTGGTCTCATACCGAAGCGGCAGAATCTCGAACTGCCATGCCTGCCTGCGGTTGATCAGGTGAAGCACCTCGGTGTCGACGCGCTGCTGTCGCAGGTCGATGTGCTGATGAAGTCGGCAATACTGCTCGACCCAGGCGTTCTCGATGCTCTCGACCGTCACGTCGAACAACCGCTCGGCCAGCACCCCGAATGGCTCCCCGCGCACGCGCTGCGCCTGAAGAATCTCAAAGACCTGCTGCTCGGAAAGAACGCCCTGCTCCACGAGCACTTCACCGATTCGCACCCCTTGGGTCTTCTGGCTCATGCACACCTCACGGTTAGAACCCGCGCCCCCCTCCGGCCCGCGTCCGACGCCCGACGTCCTGGAAGTCCCGGAGGTTGCCGATAACCTTTATCGGCCGAATAACACGCGCGATTTACACCCGCGAACCTACACATGAGCGATCGCCCGTTCCCCGACACAGGTGTGCGGATCGGGCGGCCTGGCGACCATGCGCAGCGCTAATCACGCGCAACCCAACACCCCGCCTCCACACGCCTTGGCCCAAAACACCGGATTCGCGCAGCGAAATGTTCGCCCGTCACGGCCGCGCGGGCTGGGTGATCTGGGAACTCTGAACCCCTTCGATGGGCTGGTTCAGCACATCCACTTTCACCGGGTCGATGATCCTGGCTTTGATCGCCGGATCGAGCGTCGCCGGACCGGCGATCCCCACCACACGACCGAGCGCCGCCGCGGCATCCACCTCGTCGCTCGGCCGGACGTACGCCAGCGTCCGCCGGCTCGAGGCGTCAATCAGCCGGTACAGCCGCGGGAGACCTTCCCCGTTGTACACCGCGCTGGCCACCAGCAGACCCACCGCGTCGTAACGCACCGGAAACGTGTCCGGCGAACGCTGCGTCGCGATGTTCTGCTCAACCTTCTGACGCGTCGTCGAAACTTCCTCGAGCATCGACTTGAGCGTCCCCAACCGGCGAATCTGGTCCAGCCTCGCCCGAACGATCTGGCGATCCAGCGGCGTGAGTTGGGGGTCCGCCTCTACGGCCTGATAACGCTGCTGAAACTGCGCGATCGGGCGATCAATGACCGGCAACCCCAGAGACGCCTTGAAATCAGCCTCAAGCGCCCGCAGCGAATCCGCCTGCGCCAGAGGCATCAGGTCGCGAACCTCGTCAGCGCTCGGCGCGGG
>JBGTFI010000560.1:0-20109 GCA_041747335.1 Phycisphaeraceae bacterium
GCCAGCGCGCCGCAGAGCGTGTAGACCACCAGCAGCACGCGCCGCACCGGAACGCCCGAAAGCCGCGCGGCCTCGGCGTTGCCGCCGACGGCGTAGATGTACCGGCCGAGGATCGTGCGGCTCATCACGAAGTGGGCGACGATGTAGAGCGCGACCATCAACCACACCGCGTTGGGCAGCCCCAGCGTGACCCCGCGGCCGAGCCAGACGAACGTGGCGGGAATCTGGTAGACCGATTGTCCCTCCGCCAGGTGGTAGGCCGCGCCGCTGGCGATCAGCATCATCGCCAGGGTGGTGATGAACGGCGGAATGCCGAAGAGCGTCACCATCGCGCCATTGAAAAAACCCGTCAGCGCGCACAGCGCGACGGCCACCGAGCACGCCAGGATCATGGCCGCGCTCGTGGCCTCCACCCCCCCGCCGACCTCGCGGATGAGAAGCGCCGCGACGACGGCCGAAAGCGCGATCAGGCTGCCGACGGAGAGGTCGATCCCGCCGGTGATGATGACCATGGTCATCCCGATGGCGATGATGGCGATGACGACGATCTGGTTGGCGATATTGAGGAGGTTGTCGGTCTTGAGGAAGTTCGGCCAGTGGTATCCCTGCGGCTGAACGACTGGTTTGCCCGCGAGGTGGGGGTAGCGGGTGTCCACATCGCCCAGCACCGGCCAGGCGGCGGTGAAGGGGTTGCAGACAATGACATCGACGCTGGCCGGAGCGCCTTCGAGCGCCCGGCGGGCGTCGGAGGGCTGGCCGGCGACGAGGTCGACGCGCGTGTCGGGGGCATGATGGTGGATTTCGTTGGTGAACGCCTGGGCGAAGTCGCGGTCGGCCTCGTTGTCGCGGACGATCAGGAGGATGTGATCCGGCGCGGCGCTATCGTGGGTGAGCCGGTGAGCGAGCAGCCGGCCTGCATCCGGCCCGGCGGGGGACTGCTCGGCGTAGGTCGCCCAACTGTAGTACCCGCCGATGATCAGCAAGACGAAAATCATGCCGTAATCCGACATGAACCGTGAGACGAGAGGATGGCTGGTCAGCGCGCGCATGAGGGGCAGGGTGCAGGGTGCAGGGTGTGGGGGATAGGGTATAGGCAGAGGGGGAGGCGGGACAAACGCGCGAAGGGCGGGCGGAGGACTACTCGGAGGCGGAAACCGCCTCGCACGGTGCCATCCGGGCGGTGCTGGGCGTGGCGCGTTCTGAGCCGTACTGCACCACGCCCACCATCGCCAGCACGCCCAGCAGCGCGAGAAGCTGCGCGGTGGAGATGTGTTCACCATCCAGATAGCCCCACGCCACGGCGATCAGGGGGATGATGTACGTCACCATGCCGGCGAAGAGCGGCCCGCGGCGCTGGACGAGGTAGTAGAGCATGAACGTCGCCAACCCGGTGCTGACCACCCCCATCCAGAGCAGAGCCGCCAGGGCCAGGGGAAAGTGCTCATTGGGCTGGATGGTCTCGGTGGTGACGGTCAGGGGCGTGAGAAAGACACCCGCCAGCAGGAGCGACAGGCCGGTAAGCTCCAGGGCCGGAACGTCCGCGAGGCTGCGCTTGATGGTGGTGTTGGAGATCGAGTATCCGATGGGGATGGACGCGGCAAGGAGTAGATCGGTCAGCGGCACGCTGGCATCGAGCTTGTCGCTAAAGAGTACGGCCATGAACCCCAGCCCGCCCAGCACGCCGACGACCTGCCCGGCCGTGGGCGCCTGACGCAGCAGTGGCACGGAGACAAGGATGGTCGCCAGCGGTACGAGGCAGACCATCATGCCCATCAGGGCGCTGCCGTGGGCGTTGATAAGCGACGGCTGCATGACGAAAGGCCAGGCGTACCCCAGCACCACCACGACCGCCAGCGGCAGGATGTGCGGCCTGCGCACGCGCCAGGACCGGCGCAGCAGGATCGACAGCAGCATCAGCGCCGCGGCCCCGCCCATCACCCGCCACGCCCCCACCCCGACGGGGCCGAATGACAGCCCGGCCTTCTTCATGAGGATGAAGTTGCTGCCCCACAGCAGGCAGACAAGGCTGAACAGCAGGTAGTGCATGGGCGTTGGATGAGGCCGGGAGGCCCCGGGTTTCGGTGTGGCTGGGTGAAGAGAGAAGCGCCGTGAGGCGCGCTGCGACAGGATAATACCGCGCCCGCGCGTCGGACGGGCGCGGCAATGGTTAGAATCAGGTATCAACAATCGTGTACACGTCATGAGTTGGAGTGGACACCATGGCCGGCAATACGCCCAAGAAGCCGACGAAAAGCAGGAAAAAGATCGCCGCCAGGGCAACCAGACCGCGAAAGCCGGCCGCCAGGCCGGTTCTCCTTTCCGGCGGGAACCCGCAGATCGCCAAGGCCGACGGCGACGCCCCGGTGCAGGCCTACATTGCCGCCATGCCGGGCTGGAAGCGCGACGTCGGGCGCCGCCTCGATGCGCTTGTCGTGCGCACCGTGCCGAACGTGCGCAAGGCCGTGCGGTGGAACACGCCCTTCTACGGCGTCGAGGGACAGGGCTGGTTCCTCGCCTTCCACTGCATCACGAAGTACATCAAGGTGGCGTTCCTGAACGGCGCATCGCTGCACCCGCTCCCGCCCATCGAGTCGAAGAACCAGGGCACGCGCTACCTCCACATTCATGAGGACGACCGGCTCGATGAAGAGCTTATCGCGAGCTGGATCAGACAGGCCTCGGAGCTTCCGGGGGAGCGATGTTTTTAGGGGTCGCTCAGCATCCGGCCGTAGGCCCCATCCCCGGCGCGTCAAGATACTGCCCGCCTTTAATGCCCAAGGAAGTCAAATCCGTCCCGGCGGGGGTGCTGTCCCAGACGTGCAGTTTCCAGGGGTCGGTGTCGCCATTCTTGCGGATCTCGAGCACCTGCCAGTTTTCGTTGTAGTGGTCGACCCCGCCTGGAATCCAGAAACCGCCCGCGCCATCGGTGGCCTAACCGCCGGGCAAAATGCCCGACCTACCGGGCTCGCCCAGGGTATAGGGGTCGTCGTTGTCGGTGACCTTTACCACCGAGTTTCGCTCCTCTCGCTCCCCTCCGTATACACGCCCCATGCTGCAAGAATCCCCAAATAGAAGAAGATGGTGTTCCGAACGGCCAGAATCCAGTGCGTGGCATTGTAAGTCATTACGTTTTGCACGGCAGCATAATCGGGGAGCATGATAAGGACGGCGACCTCATTTGCAAGGACGATAGCAGTGACGATGCATGCGGAACGAAAACCTCTCGCAATACGTGCCAAGATTAGGCCCGCTGACAAACCAACGGCGATCGGGTTCGCCGGAAGCACAGGATACAGATGCGGCCCCGAAAGGATTGATGGAAGACTCCACCCGAGCAGAATCAGAATGGCCACAGATCCAGCTCCAATACCCACAAGTGTCGCCACGCGCTTTAATATGCGATATTCCGCCGCCTTCATTGCTCAACACTCCTCAATAAACTGTCCGCTGAGGCTTCACCGAGCAAACTGTGTAGCACGCTTCCAATCTAGCAAGCAAGCAAGTAGGGTGGGTTGAGTCCGCGAAACCCACCGCTGCCGCGTACGGCGCGCGGCGGATACTCACGACTCACGCCGCTCCTTGGCATCGTGCGGGGATTGCTTGCGATCAGGTCTTGATGGGCGGCGCTGCGCATCGTCATCACATTATAACGCGAAGTTGAGAATCATCGGGCGCGAAGATGGTGGGTTTCGAGGACTCAACCCACCCTACCCAGCTATTGCGTCGAGCGGGCGAGATCCTGAAGTTCCTCACCAACCATCTCCATCAGCGGCCGCAGCACCGCTTCTGAAAAGTCGAACCGGATCCCCGCCCCCTGGAAAAGCTCCGGCAGCGGGCGTGTGCCGCCGAGCGAGAGGCCCGCGCGGTAGTCGGCCAGCGCGCGCTTCGGATCCTCGCGATAGCGCTTCCAGATCTGCAGCGCGCCAAGCTGGGCGATGGCGTATTCCACGTAATAGAACGGCACGTGGAACAGGTGAAGCTGACGCTGCCACATCGAAGCGCGGTGTTCCTCGAGGCCGGTCCAATCGACCGCCGGATCGCTGAAGCGATCGAGGATTCTCAGCCATGCGCTGGTGCGCTCTTCGTGCGAATGATCGGGGTGTGTATACAGCCAGTGCTGGAACTGATCGATCGTGGCCACCCACGGGAACAGCCGCACGATCCCCTCGAGGTGCCGGAACCTCGCCCGGCGGGATTCATCGTCGTTGTAGAAGACATCGAGATAATCGTCCGCGAAAAGCTCCATCGACATGCTCGCCACTTCACAGAACTCGATGGGCGCGTGCTGGAGGAACAGCACCGGCTCGTGGTTGGACCACATGTAGTGAAACGCGTGTCCGGCCTCGTGGAGCATCGTGCGCACATCTGCCTGCATCCCTGCGGCGTTCATGAAGATGAACGGCTGCCTGACTTCCGGCAGCGACGCCTGGTAGCCGCCGGCGCGCTTTCCCTTGCGGCTGTCCAGATCGAGATTCCGTCCGGGTTTGAGGCGGTCGTAGTCCTTCACCAGCGACGGATCGATGCGCCCGACGATGTCACGGCAGCCGGAGATGAGCTTCGAGACATCCTCCGCAGGGAACGGCCGCAGCGGCGGCAGGCCCTCCGGATCCACCGCCATGTCCCACGGCCGCAGGCGATCGACGCCGAGCGCCGTGCGGCGTTTTTCGTTGAGCATCTTCACGATTGGGACACAGGCCGACTCAATTGCATCGGCGAAGCGGTGGCAATCCTCAGGCGTGTAGTCAAATCGCTTCCACGAAAGCCACAGGAAATCACGATAACCGGGCAGGCCGGCGTTTTTAGCGATGTCTCGCCGGAGGCGCAGCATGTTCTCAAAGACACCGTCGATCGCATCGCAGTCGGCCAGCCGGCGAACCTCCGAAACGCGCCAGGCCTGCTCGCGCACCTCGCGATCCATCTCCTCCTGATAACGGGCCATCTGCTGAAGCGTCCGCTCCCGGCCCTGGAACTCGACGAGCATCGCCCCGATGAGCTTGTCGTAGGTGTTGTTGAGTGTCTTCTCCTCGGCTTCGAGGGCGACGTTCTCCTCGCGGAAGAGCTCGACATCGACGCGCCATTCGCGCGTGAGCACCTCGAACTTGGAATCCTTAAGCGCCTTGTGGTGTTCGCATTCGATGTACTTGCGCTGCAGCTTGAAGAACCAGGGTTTGATCTTCGGTTCGATCCCGGTGATGAACTCGAGATAGCGATTCTCAATTTCCGGATCGTCGGTGTGGCAGCTCTGGTCGATGGAGCGCCGTGCGCCGTACTCACGCACGACGGCGGAGAGCTCCGAAAGATCCGCCAGCCAGCGCTCAAGCTCCGCCGGGGAATCGAGGGGGCGATCGAGCAAGTCATGATAGAGCGGTTCGAGTCGCGCCCAGTCGGCGACATCGAGGTCGCCGGGCACGAACCGGCGGGCGGGAGCTTCTGAAGCGGCGGCGGTCTGAATCGTCATGATGCGATTATTCCGGCAACAGGGGTGCGAAGGGAAGAACGAATTCCAAACAGAATACCCCCCAAGCCTCCAACCGGCCAACCCCCGCCAAGACCCCGGACTCGAGACCCAAGACTCACCCGACTCGCCGATTGACATGCGGGAGGGTGTTTGCAAGGATAGTTCAGCCGACCTGGAGAGGTGGCCGAGCGGCTGAAGGCACCGGTTTGCTAAACCGGCGTAGGGGTATTACCTCTACCATGGGTTCGAATCCCATCCTCTCCGTTTTTTTCTTCCGGGGCCGGAGACGAAACGGGTAAGCCTGAGGGCCGGGGCAATCCACAGCGGCCTACTTTCGGCGCGTGGTTGCGATCGCCAACCCGACCACCAGCATCCCGATCGTGGCGGGCACGGGGACGGTGGCGGTCAATCCCCCAGCGAGGGCGGCCTCGAAACCTGAAATGTCGTGGGCATTGAAGACCGTGTCCTCGGCGAAGTTGCCGATCTCGATGGGATCGACATCCAGATACCTCGCTCGATACGCCGCCTCGTCCGCCAACGCGAGTTCGAACGGCGCGACATCGAAAGCATCCAGCCGGCCGTCGCCGTTCATGTCGCCCAAAAGAAAAATGACCGGGTAATCCTCGATGAAGACCTCCGGCCCCTCGTCGAGGACGATCTGGGACTCCTCCGGCCAGATGTAGTGCGCGGTCTGGCCGAGGATGTCGTACGCGCCGTGCGTCAGGGGCCCGACCTGCACCCGCAACTCCCAGGGAGTGAGCGCATCCCCGCAACCGATCAACGGGCCGCCGGGATTGACCGCGCTGACGATGATCTCGCCCTCGCCCACTTCGTGCTCAATGAATTGAGGCACACACGTGTCCAGCCAGATGCCTGACAACGTAAGCGTGACGGTTTGGCCGTGAATCCCCGCACCAGGTGGATCGATCTCAATTCGGTCCAGACCGATGATCGCAGCCGGTGACACGCAGGGATTGGCAAGCACGATGATGATCAGGAACCAGAGTGCGATGCGCATCATGAAACACCCCCACACTATGCAGGCAAAGCCACCTGTCGGACTCGAACCGACGACCTGCGGTTTACAAAACCGCTGCTCTGCCAACTGAGCTAAGGTGGCGGCGATTCTGGGGTTATTGTAGCGACGGGCTGGCGGGGGACCAGGGGTCAGACGCGGACTTTAGCCCGACGGCGGAGTTCCGCGTCGATGAAACCGTCGAGGTCGCCATCCAGAACGCGCTGGGGGTTGCCCACTTCGTAGCCGGTGCGGTGGTCTTTCACGCGGTTGTCGTAGAGGACGTAGCTGCGGATCTGGGTTCCCCAACCCATGTCCAGCTTGCCGCCGGAGGCGGCGCTGACTTCGCTCTGGCGCTTTTCTTCCTCGATGAGTTCGAGTTTGCCGCGGAGGATGGCCTGGGCGCGGCGTTTATTCTGTTCAAGGCTTCGCTCGGCGGAGCAAACGATCGCGATGCCGGTGGGCTTGTGGATCAGGCGCACGGCGGTGGCAAGCTTGTTGACGTTCTGTCCGCCGGGGCCGGACGATCGGGCGAAGGATATCATCTCGAGGTCTTTCTCGGGAATTTCCACGCCGCCGGTTTCGGGGAACTCG
The DNA here is from genome assembly GCA_041747335.1 of Phycisphaeraceae bacterium. Taxonomy (GTDB): domain Bacteria; phylum Planctomycetota; class Phycisphaerae; order Phycisphaerales; family Phycisphaeraceae; genus JBGTFI01. The sequence goes on from JBGTFI010000560.1 coordinate 7,068, forward strand.
GGGACGACATCGACCAGTGCGAAGCTGGTCTGGCGTTTGCCCTGGGAGTTGAAGGGCGAGACGCGGGCCAGGCGATGGGTTCCGCGTTCGGCGGAGAGGTAGCCGAAAGCCATGGGGCCTTTGATGTGGAGCGTCACGTCCTTGATGCCGGCCTCTTCGCCGTGGGTCTTGTCGACCTCGCTGATGTCCCACTCCTGCGCCTCGCAGTAGCGCAGGTACATGCGCATGAGCATCTCGGCCCAGTCCTGGGCTTCAGTGCCGCCCTCGCGGGAGTAGATCGAGAGGTAGCAGTTACGCCCGTCGTACTTGCCCGAAAGCAGGGAGAGCGTCTCGATGCGGTCGAGGTCGGCCTGGAGGCGGTCGATTTGGCTGTCCACCTCCTCACGGGTGGGCTGGTCGTCGGCCTCCTGGGCCATGTCCCAAAGCATCACCGCGTCGTCGATCCTCGCGGCCAGACGATCGACCGGATCGACCACGGCCTTGAGGCTCTTGAGCTCGGTGACGGTCTGGTTGGCTTTATCCTGATTGTCCCAGAAGCCCTCAGCCGCCATCTTGGCTTCGAGCTCCTTGAGGCGGGTGGCTTTGCGATCGCAGTTAAAGAGAGTCGCGGATGGTTACGATCCGCGCCTGCAGGTCTTCGAGGATGGAGGGGATGTCTTCGTGTTTCATGGCAGGATGATAGACGGGAAACGCCGCGGTTGCACGGGGCGGAGTCCAAAGTCCACGGTCCGATCCGCCTTTTCACACCACCTTGCCGATCGCTTCGCACAGGGCGTCCATGTTGGATTCGGTCATGCCGGCGACATTGATTCGCCCGGAACCGACGATGTAGACCGCGTACTTGTCGCGCAAGGTGGCGACCTGGTCCTTGTTCAGCCCCGAGAAACTGAACATGCCGCGCTGACGGACGATGAAGCGGTTGTCGCCGCCGGGGAGGGTGATTCCTTTGGCATCAAGGGTGTCGGCGAAGAGCGTGCGCATGCCGTTGATGCGGGTGCGCATCATCGTCACCTCATCGTGCCAGAGGGCGGTAAGGCGCGGGTCGCCGAGGATGGTCGAGACGATCTCCCCGCCGTGCGCGGGCGGATTGGAGTAGTTGGTGCGGATGCAGGTCTTCATGTGGCTCATGGCCTTGGCGGCGGCATCGGCGGTCCTGGCGATGACCGAGAGCGCGCCGGTGCGTTCGCAGTAAAGCCCGAAGTTCTTGGAGAAACTCGAGCAGATGAACGCCTCGTCCACCGCCTCGAGGATCGCCCGTACACCCACGGCGTCCTCCTCCAGCCCGTCGCCGAAGCCCTGGTAGGCGAAATCGACCAATGGAACAAGGTTGTGCTCGGCCAGAATCGCGGCCATTCTGCGCCAGTGCTGGGGCGTGGGATCGACGCCCGAAGGGTTGTGGCAGCACCCGTGCAGAAGGACGACATCGCCGGCGGGGATCTGCCGCAGCGCGCTGAGCATGCCCTCAAGATCAAGGGCGTTGGTTTTGGGATCGAAGTAGCGGTAAGTCTTCGTCTCAACACCGGCCGACTGGAAAATGCTCGGATGGTTAGGCCAGGTGGGGTCCGAAAGGTGGACGGTCACGCCCGGGTTCATGCGGTGGAGGTAATCGGCCGCGACGCGCAGGCCGCCGGTCCCGCCGGGGGTGTGTGCGGTCTGGACACGGCCCTGGGCGATCAGGGGATGGTCGCCGAGCATGAGCATCTGGACGGCTGCGTTGTAATCGGGCGCGCCGTCGATGGGCTTGTAACCCTTGGTGGATTCGGACTCCAGGATCTTTCGCTCGGCCTGTTTGACAGCGGTCAGGACGGGTGTCTTTCCGGCCTCGTCCTTGTAGACGCCCACGGAGAGGTTGATCTTGTTCGGGCGCGGATCCTTGTTGAATGCCTCGGTGAGGCCGAGGATGGCATCGGGGGGCGCCATTTCCAACTGATCGAACATGGGATAGCCCTTTCACGCCCGCACGGCGGCCTCTGGCCGATCCGGGGGCGGCGTAGGTTATCAGCGGGGAGATTGCTGTTCAACGGGGAAGCGTCGGGGGCCAGGGTTGGGCATTCTGCGGGGACCGCTGGGGCGGCGGTCGCCGCGGCGACCGCCAGCCACCGGGCTCGCTGCCTTGGCCGGGATGGAATCGTGGATTAGGATGCCGGTTTTGCATCGAGTCTGGAAAGGGCGGCTGGATGAAGCAGGTCAGGCTGGGCGTGATCGGGTGCGGAAACATCGGGCAGGTGCATATGGCGAACTTCGCCCGGGTGGAGGGTCTGCGATTCACCGCGGCGGCGACGCGGGACGCGGCGCGGCGGGATGACGTGCGGCGGAAATACGGGGTGGAGGTGTTCGAGGACGGCCGGGGGCTGATCGAGAGCGGGCTGGTGGACGCGGTGCTGATCGCGACGCCCCACAACACACACCCGGCCTTCGCCATCGCGGCGATGAAGCGCCGGCTGAATGTGCTGACGGAGAAGCCGCTGGCGGCGACGGCACAGGAGGCGCAGCGCGTCGAGAAAGAGCACGCAAAGCATCCGGAACTGGTGTACGCAGCGATGTTTCAGACGCGCTGCACGCCGCTGTGGAAGCGCGTCAAACAGCTCGTCGGGGGCGGGGAAATCGGTAAGGTGCGGCGTGTGAGCTGGATCGTCACCAACTGGTTCCGCACGCAGGCCTACTACGACTCGGGCCCCTGGCGGGCCACCTGGCGCGACGAGGGGGGCGGGGTGCTGATCAATCAGTGCCCGCACAACCTCGATACGCTGTGCTGGGTTCTCGGATCCCCGGCGCGGGTGCGGGCTTCTGTCGGGCTGGGGAAGCACCACCATATCGAAGTGGAGGATGAGGTCACCGCGTACATGGAATGGGAGAGCGGCGCGACGGGCGTTTTCATCACCACGACCGGAGAAGCGCCCGGGACGGATCGGCTGGAGATCGCCGGGGACCGCGGCAAGCTGGTGGTCGAGAACGGGCAGATCGTTGTGGCGCAGACGCATGAGTCCGTGGCCGAGTTCTGCCGCAAGACCGATGAGGCGTTCGGAATGCCGAAGACCGACCGCATCACGATCGACGTGAATCGTGATGATCCCGGACACGTCGCCCTGACGCAGAACTTCGTGAACGCCATCCTTCGCGGGGAGAAGCTCCTCTGCCCCGGCGAAGAGGGGATGTGGAGCCTGGAGCTCGCCAACGCGATGCTCCTGAGCGGGCTGACGGAGGAAACCGTGAAGATTCCCACGCCCCGCGCGAAGTTCGACAGGATGATCCGCGAGCTGGCGGAGAAGTCAACCTTCAGGAAGGGGAAGGTAAAAGCCGTGAAGGTCGATATGAGAAGCTCGTTTCATTGAACAGGGATCGGATCAGCTCAGTCCACCCGCCACGCGCCCCGGGCCGGAAGGTAGGTCAGCTTCTCCTCCGCGCGCTCGCCGTTGAGCGCCTCCCGGAAGAAGCGTCTGACCGCGCTGTTGCGCAGGGGAGTCCCCTCGAAGTAGGCGTGCGACTTACCCACATAAGGGGCGCTGGTGAAGTCCACGTAGACCGCCTGCTTGGAGTTCAGGTTGTGCGGGAAGTGCCCAAGCCGGGCAAGCTGCGACTCCCCGGCCTTCATTCTTGACGCCATGAGCGCCGAATCGTCCTCGTTGATCGTGATGTAAACCCGTCGCCGAGAGCGGATGCGATCGACCCAGGTCGCGTGGTCGTGGTTGTTCGTGTCGGCCGCGACCATCACCACGTTGTCGAAGAGCAGCAGATCCCCCCGGTACACCGACGATTCCAGCATGCACTTGTAGAGGTAGTTGCCCATGCTGTGAAGCGCCATGTTGATCGTGAAAGGGCAGCCCTTGTCAAGCTCGGCTGCGAAGTACTGATCGCGAGCTTCGCCATCATCGGGAAACTTCTGCTTCGCCAACGCGTGGATCTCCTCAACAAGCTGCTCGTGGAAAATCCGCAGCAGCTCGTCCATCCGCGCCAGCGCCCGATCCAGCCCGCCGATCGAGGCCCGGGCATCGCGCTTGTCGGCCTTGTAGCTCACCACCCCCTTCACCCCGCCGCCATTGGCGGGCCAGGAGAACGCGATCACCTCCACCCCGTAGCGATCCTCAAACCCCTGGGCGCGGTTCAGCACCGCCTCGATGTTGTTGTTGTATCCGTGGACGAAGAACAGCAGGTTCTTCTTCTCCTTCCGCACGCGCCGAAGAATCTTCCTGGCCGCGTAGGCGCTGGCGTAGACCGGATCCGGCGCGCCTGCCAGGCCGACTTCCTTCTTCATCTTCGCATCCAGCGTGTCGGGAAGGATGTCGATCTTCCACGCCCCGCCCGACTTCGTCGCCTCCACCAGCCGAAGCTCATTCGGCCCCTTCTCGTTGGGTTCGTCCCCCAGCCTCGAAAGCCCCTTGGCGTTCGGCCTAACCGCCCGGTTCGTGACGATGAACATGAAAACCTCCCTGATCCGAGTATCGCAGATTGAAGATTGACGATTTCAGATTAATGGCGCCACGCACGGTTCCAATCTTCAATCTTCAATCTTCATTCTTCAATCTTCAATCTGAAATCACTCACTCACCACCAGCCTCACCGGGCCCAGCGCCGTCATCGTTCCGTACCCTTCACCCGGTTGGCGAACCTCGACGCGAAAGGTCACCTCCAGATCCCGCTTCGGGTCCACGCCATCAGGCAGCGGCACGCGCACCCACGATTCCCCGCGACGCTGGGTCGCCGTGTCCTGTTCCCAGATCGGCTGGCCATTGACGTGCATCCGGGCGAATCGTGTGCCGATCACTTCCGCGCCGCCGAAGTTTCGCCCGATGAAGAAGAACTCGATGCTCGTGCCCTCGCCGGCTTCGGGCGAACCCGGCAGCGTGAACGTCACCTCCGCGTGGTCGCCCGCCTGGCCGGCGTCCTGCCGGTGCGCGATCCGCAGCGCCACGGGATCATCCTGCGGTTCGCCGCGCGTATCCCACGCCCCTGTGCTTGTGACTGTCGCCGCGGCGATCTGCGCCCCGGTCACACTGGACAGCACTTTTACATCGCCCGGCGGGTTGGCAAGGGCCCGCAACATCGGGTTCTGCTGGCGCGGCGGCTGCCATTCGTCGATCGGGTGCTCCTTCCAGTAGGCCTCATCCGCCCCGCCGGTCAATTGAAACCCCAGACGGATCGGCCCCCACCGGTGGAAGTCCTCCGTGCGCACGCGGCCCCAGGTGGTGGCGAGGTAGCCGAGCATGCGCCCGTCGACCTGCCTGGCCTGGGCGTACTCAAAGAACGCCCTGACCGAATCCAATTCGTCCCAACCGCTCGGCCAGACACGGAATCCCTTACCTAAAAACAAATCGATCGACGGATAGGCCGAGCGCGGGCGGTAGTAGTGCCAGTCGCACAGGATGATGTCCTTGGGGATCATGTCCAGCGCCGGGGCGGTTCCGTTGGCTGAGGCCTCGTACCGGGTGTATTCCGTTCCCACCTGGTCGATCAGGCGGTCGGCCCAGATCAGCATCTCCAGCCCGCGCTTCTTCACGATGTGGTCGTGGTAGTCGTTCACCGCCTTGGCGAAGCTCGCCGCCGGCCCGTGCGGGGCGCACCGCTCGCAGTGCTCGGACCCCACGATGAACACCTCATCCATCCCGACGTGAAAGGCGTCCGCCTCGAAGGCGTCGATCATCTCGTCGATCATGGGGAGGATGATCTGGTTGATCCTCGGATGTCTGGGGCACCAGCTCCGCACGAAGATGCCCTCGTTGTTGGGGTATTGGCCGGGCGTTTCGTCAAGCTCCGGGTACGTCCGCAGGATGATGCCGTTGTTCTGCTCCCAAGACTGGTGGCCGAGGCACTGGAACTGCGGGATCAGCCGCACGCCCAACTCCCGACAGTATTTGGCGAACGCGCGGGCGTTGTCCTTGGTGATCGGGTCGCGCCCGCTGCGCAGCTCCGGGTGGGAATAGAACTCGAAACCGTGGTTGACTTCGAGGATCAGCACGTTCATGCCCATCTTGACGAGTTCTGGCATGGCTTCGGTCAGCCGCGCCAGATCCCGGTTGCTCCCGCACCGCAGATGCAGCCCGCGCCAGGGCTCGCCTTCGGCCGGTCCCACCGTCCCTTCCGCCGCGTACGCCCGGGGCTGAGCGATGCTGGCCGCGGCCACCATGAGGGCGCAGCAGAAACAGGCCATCCCACCTCGCCGATTGCTTCGGTTCCGCCTCACCGGTGTCTCTCCTTGAAGGGTCGTGATGCCTGAACGATCGGGGGATTATACCTCTTATGGAGCTGGATGGGGATCAACGCCCTTGGATGACAACCATCCCATCCGCGGCTAACCTTCTCTTAATGGCTCGTGGTTCCGCCAACCCCGCTTCCCCCCCGCCGACGTCCGTCCAGGCGGGACTGTTCGCCCGACACGGGCTGCTGCACGCCCGGACGCGGGCGCCGGGGGTGCTGTTCGTGGGTGTGATGCTGACGCTGTCGCTCCAGCGGCTGGCGATCCTGCTGGGACTGCACGATCGCTATGCGGCGGTCCCGCTGGGGGAGGTGGCGAGGAGCTTCATTGTTGGACTGCGGTTCGACGCGGTGATCGCGTGCATGGCGATCGTACCGCTTCTGGCGGTTTTCGCCCTGTCGATGCCCCGGCTGATCGAGCACCGGTGGTTCCGTCGTCTGGTGGCAGGGTATGGGGGGCTGGTGATCGCGCTGGGGATTCTCCTGTGCATCGCGGACTACTACTTTTACGAGGAGTTCGGTTCGCGGCTGAACCACAACGCGATCCATTACTTGGGCTACGACTACATCTGGAAGACGATCTTCGCGCAGTACCCCGTCGGGTGGGCGGCGGTAGCGACGATCGCGGTGTTCATGGCCGGGGGGTGGGCGATGCTCAAGTGGGGATTTGACGACCGTTACAACGTCGGACCGGTGTGGCACGCGGTCGCCTGGCCGACGATCACCACGGCTCTGGTGGTTCTGGGCATCCGGGGAAGCCTCGGACCCAAGGCGCTCAACACCGCGCCGGCGTACTTCAGCGACAACCCGGCGGTGACGCAGCTCGCCCTCAACGGGATGTTCACCCTCCGCGAGGCGATCACGGACACGCTGGACAAGAACGTGAAGCTCGCGGACATCTACGACCCCCTTCTGGCGGAACAGGCCCGGCGGCTGGCGATTGGGCAGATTCTTCGATCCAACGATCAATCGCTGAGCGATCCCGACAACCCGCTTCGCCGGGTGACGGAAACCGGAAGGGAGCGGCGGGACTACAACGTCGTGCTGGTGGTGATGGAGAGCATGAGCTGGCACTACATCGGCGCTCTGGGGGGCGAACCGGATTACACGCCGAATCTCAACCAACTGGCGGCCCAGGGCATCCTCATGGAACGGTGCTTCTCTGTCGGGGGACGCACGACGCGTGGCGTTTGCGGGATCGTGTCCGGGTTTCCCGACCTCCCCGGGGACAGCGTGACGACCCGTCAGGCGGGGCATTCCAACTTCTTCACCCTCGCGAACGTCCTCCGGGAGCGGGGGTACGAAACGATGTTCATCTATGGCGGGCAGCCCTACTACGACCACCGACAGGCCTATCTCGGCGGCAACGGGGTGGACCGCTTCATCTTCAATGACCAGTTCAGCTCCCAAACGTTCCGCACCCACTTGGGCTGGTGCGATGGGGATCTCTTCACCACCGCTCACCAGACGCTAAGCGCCACTGGCGACAGGCCATTCTTCGCCATGATGCTGACGCTGGCGTTCCACCGTGACTACAAGGTTCCCCAAGGCGTTGTGCCGCCTCTGCCCGAAGCTCGCGGCCACGAGCACGAAGACCAGATCAACGCGGTGCGCTACACCGACTGGGCGATCGGCCGGTTCATGGAGCAGGCCCGCCAGGCGCCTTACTTCGACGACACGATCTTCGTCTTCGTCGCCGACCACAGTGGCGGATTCCTCTCCAACGAGCCAAGCCCCACCTCCTACCGCGTGCCGTTTCTGATCTACGCACCTTCGATCGTCGGCGAACAGGGCCGGCGGGTGTCGGCGACGTGCAGCCAGATGGACGTCGCGCCGACCATCCTCTCGCTCCTGGGCGGCAGGTTCACGCACACGTTCTTCGGGTCGAACGTGCTGGATCGCACGGAGGGCGAGGGCCTGGCGATCATCCAGACGAGCGATGACTCGCTGGTGCTGATCGACGGGGAGGGGCTTGTGTCGTCCACCCCGCCGCACGGCGCGGAGGCACGGCTGGGGCGTTTCGAGGCGCCGGACCGGTTGGAGCCGCTTAGCGTGGATGATCCTGAGAATCAGGCCCGCTCGCGGGCAATGAGCGCGCGGGCCAGAGCGCTGCTTCAAGTGGCGGACGAGCTGTTCCGGGGGGGATGGTACAACCTGGGGGAGGTTCGGAGACCGCGACTCGAGGCTGCGGGCGGCCGTGTAATGCCACGGAAGGTATCGCACAGGGTCGTGCAAACCTATAATGACCCGTCATGAGGCAGGTTTTCCTCCATCTTGATCCCGAGGACGGAGGCTGGGTAGCCGAAGTTCCGTCGTTGCCCGGTTGCCTGAGTCAGGGGCGGACCCGAGAGGAGGCACTGCGCAACATCCGCGAGGCGATCGAGCAATGGATCGCGGCCGCGGAGGAAGTGGGCATGACGGTGCCTCCGGAGGGGTTTGATGCGCAGATCTGTGTGGTGTGAAATCTTCAAAGTCAGTCCCGCATCGATCGCACTGTGACGCATGAGCTCGCACCTTCCCGTCCTGTCCGGCCGCGACGCCGTCCGCGCCTTCGAGAGGGTAGGCTTTCGGGTGCTGCCCGGCCGGGGCAAGGGCAGTCACTTCGTCCTGCACCGCGCCGATCCGCCGGGGATTCTCACGATTCCCGATCATCGCGAACTGGGCAGAGGGCTGCTTCGAGCACTGATCCGTGATGCCGCCCTGACCGTCCAAGCGTTCCGGGATCTGCTTTGACGCTTTTTCCCGTCCGCGCCGTCCCCCTGCCGATATCAACCGGAAAGCTCCGCGCCGCCGCGCGGGCAGTTGTTTTGTAACTCTATGCAAAACCATGGCTAAGCGAAAGAAGAACCTCGAAACCCATGCCCCTTCCGCGACGAGGGGCTTGATCTGGGCGCTGCTGGCGGGGGTGTGGGCGCTGGCGGTGATCGCGGTGGCGAGTCACGACCCGGCTGACTGGCCGGGAGAGGCGATCCACCCGCGCAACGCCCAGCCGACCAACCTCATCGGGCAATTCGGCGCGGTGGTCTCCCACCGGCTTTACGAGATGGCCGGGCTGGGCGTGTGGGTGATCCTCGCCGGGTTCGGGGTGCTGCTGGGTGTGCTGGCGATCAAACGAAGCGTTACACAGGCGGTGATTCGCTGCATCGGGCTGGTGGTCATGGGCGCTGCCGTCAGCGGGCTGGCGCAGGGCACGCAAGGGTCATGGCATCAGTTGAACATCGCTCAGCCGATCGGCGCGGGGGGGCTGCTGGGCAACTTCATCTGGACGGAACTCTTCACGCGCTTCAACGTGCTGGGGGCGAATATCGTTCTGCTGGTGGGGTTCTGGGTCGGCGCGGTGCTGGCGGCTGACCGCATCGTGCTGGCGATCCCGCGGGCGATCGGGCGGATGTTCGGGTTCGCCGCGAGCTTCAAGCCCAAACCGAAGAAGAAGTCCGCACGATTGCGGCGCAAGGCCGGCCCGTCGCTCTGGACCCGGTTGACCGCGCTGATCCCCTGGCCGCGCCGCGCCAAGGCCGATGCGGGAGCGGCGGAGGACGACGCCGAGGACTACGAGTATGAGGAGGCTGAAGATGAGGACTACGAAGCCGAGGAACCCGATGCCGAGGGGGATGTGATCGAGGAGCCCGCGGAGCACTACGTCCCGCCGATCCGCAGCCACCACGCCAACAGCAAGGTGATCGAGCGCGAGGAAGATGAAGAGGACGATGAACTTCCCGGCGCGCCCGAGGCGTACACCGCGGAAAAGCGGTTCGACCCCGAAGCGCTGCGGGAGAAGATCAAGCAGCTTCCGATCAACTTCGCGCCCAAGCTCAAGGCCGGGAGCGCCCCGCCGCGCGAGGTGGACCTGTCGGGGTATGAGTTTCCCCCGCTGAGCCTGCTGGAAGAGCCCGAGAGCAACTTCACCGACGAGATGGAGCGTCTGGTGCGCGACCAGGCGGTGACGCTCGAGGCGGCGCTTCAGCAGTACCGCATCGAGGGCGAGGTGGTGGGGATCGACACCGGGCCGGTGATCACGCTCTTCGAGGTGCGCCTGGCGCCGGGGACGAAGGTGAGCACGATCAACAACGTCGCCAGCGACATCGCGCGGGCGCTCAAGGCGCAGAACATCCGCGTGGTTCCGAACATGGCGGGCAAGGACACGGTGGGGATCGAGGTGCCCAACCTGCGCAAGGAGCGCGTGCGCCTCAAGGAACTGATGACCGCCAAGCCCGAAACCGCGCGGAAGATGATGCTCCCGATGTACCTGGGCAAGGACGCCTCGGGCAATCCGCTGATCGGCGACCTCACCGCCATGCCGCACATGCTGATCGCCGGGACGACCGGTTCGGGCAAGAGCGTGTGCATGAACTCGATCATCATGTCGTTTTTGTTCACCAAGAGGCCGGATGATCTGCGGCTGGTGCTGGTGGACCCGAAGATGGTCGAGATGAGCCAGTTCAAGGACGTGCCCCACCTGATGTGCCCGGTGGTGACGGAGATGGAGAAGGCGACCTCCATCCTCGAATGGGCGGTGACGAAGATGGACGAGCGCTATGAGCTCCTGGCCGAGGCGGGCGTGCGGGACATAGCCGGGTACAACGCCCTGGAGTGGGAGGAGCTCAAGGAGCGACTGGAGATCACCAGCGATGAGGAAGCGCTGCGCGTTCCCAAAAAACTGCCGTATATGGTCTTCGTCATCGACGAGCTGGCGGACATGATGATGACCAACAAGGAGGTCGAGGGGTTCATCGTGCGCATCGCGCAAAAGGCCCGCGCGGTGGGGATTCACCTGATTCTGGCGACGCAGCGGCCGCAGGCAAACGTGGTCACCGGCCTGATCAAGTCCAACATGCCCTGCCGCATCTCGTTCAAGGTCGCGTCGGGGATGGACTCGCGGATCGTGCTCGATCAGAAGGGCGCCGAGCTACTGCTGGGCCAGGGGGACATGCTCTTCCTCTCGCCGCGCACCAGCAAGCTCACGCGTGCCCAGGGGTCTCTCATTGACGACATCGAGATCCGCCGGACGGTCAAGTTCCTCAAGAAGCAGGTGGAGCAGAACTTCGAGCCGCAGCTCGTCCAGGTCGGTGGGCCGTCGTTCGAGGACGACGGCGAGCGCGATCCGCTCTTCAACGAGGCGGTGAGCGTGGTGCTCGAATCGCAGCGTGGATCGGTCTCGCTGCTTCAGCGCAGACTGACGATCGGCTACTCGCGGGCATCGAGGCTGATCGAGCAGATCGCGATGGCGGGGATCATCGGCGAGTACAAAGGCTCGCAGGCGCGCGAGGTGAACATGACGCTCGAGGAATGGGAGGCCATCCGCGCTCAGATGGAGGCTGACGCGGCCCGTGCCGCGGCGGAGGCGGGCGAGTCGGCCGCCGAGGAACAGAGCGCGCACGCGCAGGATGGAGACGAGGCGGACGAGGAAGCGCCCTGGGATGAGGAGGACCAGAGCGACGAAGAGGACAGCTACGAGGAGGACGAAGCGGACGAAGACGAGTACGAAGATGATGAGGCGTACGACGAGGCGAAAAGCCCCGCGCGCAAGTGAGCATCACCGCGTTTCGATCGAACCACAAGGCCGCACATGCGCTGCGAACCGTGGGAACATGACGAAGTGCTCCACGCCGAGCTGCATCGGCTGCTGCTGATGCTGATGGAGAGCGGCCCGGCGACGATGGATCGGATTCGCCGATACATGCTTCGGCCGCACGAACTGGCGGTGGTGATGCCAGAGGACATCCGCGAGGACAACGTGGGGCGGACGATCGCGGGCTTCGTGGAATACCTGGAGGATCCGGGCCGGGCGGCGGCGCTGGACGCCGCGGCAGTACGCTGGCGCGCGGCGGATCGGCACGTGCGCTCGAGCTTCGTGTGGGATGACCTCTCGCCGGGCGTCGTTCACCGGGCCCACCTGCGGGCAAGGCTCCTGCTGCTGCACGCGCAGAAACACGGTTGGGTGGTAGCTCATGAGAATGACGATGCCTGGAGGCTGACGGAACAGGGGCTTGCGGCGGTGGATCAGTTCTGGACCGATGGAGTGAGGGAGTAAGTATTGGTGTGTTGTGTGTTGGGAGTTGGGGATCAGGGAGTGAGGCGCCGGTTGATGTGGGATTCGCGTGCGCGGTGGAGCTGAGCTTGCCAGTCGGCGGGGCCTGTGAAGGCGGCTTTGTCGAGGTGAAGAACACGGGTCGTGAGGGTGACGTGGTCGCCATGGAACGGCCAGGGTTTGACCGTTGCGCCTTCGGGATGACGTAAGACTTGGAGTTCGGCGATCTGCGCTTCGAACGCCGCTTCTTCGGTGGATGAAAGCGCATCGCCGGGCAGAGCGCCCAGGAGCATCAGGGAGAGTGCGTCGAAGAGCGATAGAAGCCGCCGCGCGTGTTCGAGGTGATGGGGTTCGACCGCGGCGGCTTCGTCGGCTGCGCCTTGTCGCATCGAGGTAATGAATGCATCCATGCGCTTGCCCAGGTCATCGAGCAGTGCCTGGGCCTGCGCCCGTTCTTCAGGGGTGTCACCCTCGTTGTAATTGCAATACAGATAGCGCGCGTGCGCGGCGATGAGCAGCGCGATGTAGGGATCGTCGGCCGCGAGATCGACGCTTCTTCGCCAGATCGCCGTGTGCATGGCGGTGGGGATGTTCATGAAGTCCAGCGGCTTGCCGTCGGGGCTTAGCGCGGGATGGTCCTCGACGGCTTTCCAACCGTCGTCATGGCGAGCGGTAGCGGCGAGGAGGCGATCCCACATGGGCCGCGGCAGAAAGCTCGGCCGGCGCCAGGCGCGGGCGAGTTGGGCGCTCCCGGCCGCGTGGTCCGGCTGAAGCGCGATGGCGAGCGTTCCCGGCGGGGCGTCAAGCAGTATCACGGCCGGCACC
>JBGTFI010000561.1:0-6362 GCA_041747335.1 Phycisphaeraceae bacterium
CAGGCCGAGCCGCCCTCGGAGCGCCCCGCCCCCCGTGGCCCGCCCGCTGGAATGCTGGGATGACGGAAAGCGCCTAAATATAAGGCGACAATCCAGGACAATGATGCTATACTAGTCAGCCATGACGAGGGCTGAACAGGAATTAGACGTTCTGGCGCAGATCGGGCAGATTCTCGGCGACGACCTCGAGCTCAGCCAGGTCTTCCAACGGGTCATGTCCCTGCTCGCCGAGAAGCTTGATGTGCTGCGGGCCTCCCTCGTGCTCAAGGACGAGGCCTCGGACCAGCTACGCATCGTCGCCGCCATCGGGCTGTCATCGGAGGAGATCGCCCGAGGCCGCTACGCCGTGGGCGAGGGGATCACCGGGCAGGTCATCGCCACCGGCAGGCCACGAATCCTCCCGGACATCGCCAAGGCGCCCGACTTCCTCAATCGAACCGCCAGCCGCTCCGCAGCGCAAGGCCAATCCCCCCTGCGAACCCCCGACGGAAAACCCATCAGCTTCCTGTGCGTCCCCGTCAAGGACGGCGAGCAGTTCGTCGGCGCGATCACCGCCGACAAGCCCTTCACCGACGAACCCTCGTTGAACGCCGACGCCCGCCTGCTCACCATCATCGCAGGGTCGATCGCGCAGACCATCCGTATTCACCACCTCGTACAGCTCGAGAAGGAACGCCTGCTGGCCGAGAACAAGCGCCTGCGCGAGAACCTGCACAGCAAGTACCGCTTCGACAACATCATCGGCACCAGCCCGGCCATGCTGGATGTGCTCGCGACCATCGGACAGGTCGCCACCAGTCGGGCGACGATCCTCCTGCTGGGCGAAACGGGCGTTGGCAAGGAACTCATCGCCAAGGCCATCCATTACAACTCCAACCGCAAGGAGAAGCCCTTCATCCGCGTCAACTGCGGAGCCCTCTCGCCGCAGCTCCTGGAGTCCGAGCTGTTCGGGCACACGCGAGGCGCCTTCACCGGCGCCGTGCGCGACAAGGTCGGCAGGTTCGAGGCGGCCGACGGAGGGTCCATCTTCCTCGACGAGATCGGAACGCTCGATCCTCAGCTACAGGTCAAGCTGCTGCGCGTCCTTCAGGAGCGCGAGCTTGAGCGCGTGGGCGATCATCACACGATCAAGCTCGATGTCCGCGTGATCGCGGCCACCAACCTCGAACTGGAGGAGGAAGTCCGCAAGGGCAATTTCCGCGAAGACCTCTACTATCGCCTGAACGTCGTGACCATCCACGTCCCTTCGCTACGCGCCCGTCGGGAGGACATCCCGCGCCTGATCGATCACTTCCTCGATCGTTTCAACCGGGAAAACGGCCGAAACCTGCGGAAAATGAGCCGCGACCTGCTCAACAACCTGCTTCGCTACCCCTGGCCCGGCAACGTGCGCGAGCTGGAGAACGCCATCGAGCGCGCGGTCGTTCTCTCATCGGCCGAGGAGTTCACCGATGATCTCCTTCCGCTTCAGATCCGCATGTTCGCGCAGCAGGTCCGCGGCGCCGCGGGAGACGATTCGCTCGAAGCGCTCGCCGACCGCCTGGCGGACCTGGCGATCCGCGAGAACCGCACCCGTGAAGGCCAGATCCACGAGATCGCAGTCAACGAGCTCGAACGCCAGCTCATCCGCCACGCTCTGCGCCACAACAACAACGTCAAGACCCGCGCCGCCGACTTCCTGGGCATCAACCGCAACACGCTCAACAAAAAGTTTAAGGATCTGAGGATTGAAGGGGAGTAGGCCGGTTTCGAGGGGACGCTAGGGTATTCGTGCGGCGGTGTAGGCTTTCCGCAAACCCGCTCACTCACGTCCAGACCTCCTCCGCCACATCCCCCACCCCAATCTCGCCCCCCACCAACACCCTCCCGTAAACGCCCCCGCGGCACTCCCGAACCAGCGCTTCCCGCAAGCCCGCATACTGCCGGTCCATCTTCGCGCAAGGGTCCGTCTCACCGAGAATCTCCACGCAGACCCGCCCGATCCGGATCGTCCTCCCGATCAGCGGCGCAAGCGTGTCCGCCTCCAGCAGCACGTTCGCCCGGCGGGTGTGCCAGGGAAGGTTCACCCCCAGCTCCCGTGTGACCGTCTCCCACTGTTTGGCCGACAGAAACGTCACGCCGCGGCGAGCGCTGTGGCCGTGGTCCCCCGCCACGCCCGACTCCGGCGAAAGCTCCACGCGATCGACCTCCCGCATCGGCCCCTCCTTCACCGGACGAACCGCGATCGCAAGGACCTTCATCGCTTCGCTCCGGCGGCGCTCGTCTCTTGTCCCTTCAACCATCCGCCCATCGGCGCAACCTTCCGACGCGCAGCCAGCAACGCAATCACCAGCCCCGCAGCCACCAGCGGAATGCTCAGCCACTGCCCGCGAGAAAGACCCATCACCAGCGCGATCCCCTCATCCGGCTCGCGGAAAAACTCGGCCAAAATGCGCATCACCCCGTACACCGCCAGGAACGATCCACCGACCACCAGCGGCCTGCGCGGCCGCGTCCAGATCAGCGCCAGCACCAGAAAAACCACCAAACCCTCCAGCAGCGCCTCGTAAAGCTGCGAGGGATGCCTTGGCGTGAGAAGAGGGGTGACCGCCTCGATCACCTGGGCGTTGCCCTCCTGAATCGCCCGGAGGATCTGATCCTCAAGACCCGTCTGCCGCGAAGGCGGCACCGGCGGCAGCAGGGGTGCGAGCATCTGAAGGTCAGCGTCGGAACGCTCCACCAGCTCGCGCGGGAACAGCACCGCCAGTGGGAAGTCCGGCGCGCACGGCCGCCCGTAAAGCTCCCCGTTGATGAAGT
Source organism: Phycisphaeraceae bacterium (assembly GCA_041747335.1). Taxonomy (GTDB): domain Bacteria; phylum Planctomycetota; class Phycisphaerae; order Phycisphaerales; family Phycisphaeraceae; genus JBGTFI01. The sequence continues at coordinate 2,797 of JBGTFI010000561.1, forward strand.
TGGCGACGCGCCCGAACCCCAGCCCGATCGGGCACGCAAACGCACCCAGGTCCATCAGGTGACCCCACGAGTGCCCGCGCCTTCGTGCGAACACAAACATCGCGACGATAAACCCCAGGATCCCACCGTGACTGGCCATCCCCCCGCGATGAATCGCCAGCAGGTTCCACCACGGCGGCGAACTCGAAAACGTGTAGAAGAGCTCACGGTCGTAGAAAAGCGCATACCCCAGGCGGCCGCCCAGGAATATCCCGATCGCCCCGGCCACCACCATGTCCGCCACCTGCTCAGGCACAAGCGTCGAAATCCCCACACGCGTCACCCGCCGGATCAGAAAGTACGCCAGCACAAACCCCGCCAGGTACGAAAGCCCGTACCAACGGATCCCGAACCCCCCGCCCAGCTCCAGCAGAAAAGGGTCCAGACGATGAAGATAAGCGGCGAGCGAAAGCATGGGTGGGAGACGAAGGCACGAACTCACGACACCACGACACACGACTCTCCGACACGCGACACCCCGACAACTTCCCGGGGCGGTCAGTCGTCCAGACCCAGATCCTTCTTGGTCAACAGTGACTCGAACGTGTACCCCGCTTCTGTGATGTTCTCCCGGGCGCCCTCCTGCCTGTCGATCGCCGCTACGATCTTATGGACCTTCGCCCCCGCGTTCTCGATCACCTTGGCCGCCTCAAGAATCTGTCCCCCCGTCGTGGCCACGTCCTCCAGCAGCACCACCAAGTCCCCCACGTTCAGCGAGCCTTCAAGCTGCTTGGCCGTCCCGTACTCCTTCTTCTGGTTGCGGATGAACACGATCGGCTTACCCGTCGCCAGCGCCGTCACCGTCACCAGCGGGATGCCACCAAGTTCCGCCCCGGCCAGGCGATCAACCTTGGCATCCACGTGCGCCGCGAATCGCTCCCCCAGCGCCCTCAGCACATCCGGCTGGGTCTCAAGTTGGTACTTGTCCAGGTAATACCTGCTCTTTCGGCCGGACCGCAGCGTGAAGTCCCCGTGCAGCACCGCCGTCTCACGAATCCGCTGAATCAATGTGGCGTCATTCATGCCCCAGAGTATAAGGGGAACGATCAAACCACGAAGCCATCTTGGCGCGGCCGCGCCACGCTTGCCCCCAACCAGAAGGGGTGAATCGCATCCATGAGGTTCGTCGTTTCACACCCTTGCTTCCTTTGCCCCATCGGGGCAGCGGAACGTAGCCACGGGTGGAGCGACGCCGCTCTGGGCGTAGCGTAACCCGTGGAAGCAGGCTCGATTCAACTGGTTCTCGCCCCGAAGGGGCGATGGATCGGGGGCGAAGCACCCGCGATCGCGCCTGTCCGCCGCCCCTTCGGGGCGGTAACTTCCGGGGGATGGGACGCTGGCCACGGGTTGCGCTGCGCTTCACCCGTGGCTACGCTCCGCGACCCCTTCGGGGTCCAGAGGCAGCCGCATCGGATTCACTCTGCCGGCAGCGCGCCGCAGTGATTCTTGTCAAGAAGACAGCATTCTCGATGATATCGGCCAAGCCAACACGCGAAAGACGCCCTATGAAACGCGCCCTGAACAACAAGGTCATCGTCATCACCGGCGCCAGCTCCGGCATCGGACAGGCCACCGCCATCGCCTGCGGCGCGCAAGGCATGTCGGTCGTCGTCTCCGCCCGCCGCGAAGATCGCCTGGACCAGGTCGCGCGCGAAGTCGAATCGGCCGGCGGCCAGGCCCTCCCCCTGCGATGCGACGTCACCCAGGATGACGACGTCCGAAACCTCATCGCCCGAACCATCGAATCCTTCGGCCGGCTCGACGCCCTCTTCTCCAACGCCGGGTACGGCATCTACGAGTCCGTCGAACGCACCACCTTGACCATGTTCCGGGACATCTTCGAAACCAACTTCTTCGGAACCATTCGCTGCCTCCACGAAGCCCTCCCGGCGCTGCGCCGGACGAAGCGAGACCATGACGACGCCCTCGCCCACCTGCTGATCTGCTCCAGCGCCCTGAGCGAAATCGCCATCCCCATGGACGGCGCCTACGCCGCCACCAAAGCCGCCCAGGATTCCGTCGCCGGCGCCCTCCGCGCGGAAGTCGCCGCCGAGGGCATCACCGTCACCTCCGTTCACCCCATCGGCACCGACACCGAGTTCTCAAAGCAGGCCAAAGGCTCCGAAGAGGCCGGAAAGTTCATCCGTACCCAGAGCCGCCGCTGGCGCAGCCACACCCCCGAAGTCGTCGCCCGCGCCATCCTCAGGGGCCTCCAACGTCCCCGCCCCGAAGTCTGGCCCAGCCCCACCACGCGCCTGCTCCTGGCCGGGGCCACCGCTTTCCCCGGTCTGGCCGCCCGAGGCGTCAATAAGATGATGAGGGGAAGCGACAAACACCCCTGAAGCGCGGGTGATCGGCCTCGTGTCCGGGTACAATGTCACCAAGGAGTAGGGCGGGTGGCCGGGGACGTGTCGGGAATCGACGGACGCACCCACTTACGCTCTGGATCGCTCGCATGAAGCCTCTGGTCTGTCCCACAATCCGCCGGCCGGACCTCGTGCTGCTCCTGGCCGTCGCGACCCTCATCGGCCCCGCCCCCGCCTTCGCCCAGGGTGAATCGTCCGCCGCCGCGCATCAGCAGTTCGTCTTCGCCTACCGTCTCCTCCAGCGCGGCGAAGACGCCCAGGCCGCCCAGGCCTTCGACGAGTTCCTCGGAAAGTTCCCCCGCGACATCAAACGCAACGACGCCGCTTACTACCGCGCCGTCATCGCCCACCGCGCCGGCGACAACCAGCGCGCCGCGACGCTCCTCGATTCCGTCACGACCACCACGCTTGCCCCAGCCGACGCCGTCGCGCTCCTTAAAGGCCAGGTCTTCATCGAAGCCGCCCGCTTCGACGACGCACTTAAGGCCCTCGAACCCCTGAGCGCCCCCGCCCTCGCCCCCGAGATCGGCGCATCCGTACTGCGTCTCAGAGGCGTCGCCTACCGACGCCTGGGGAATCTCGACGCGGCCGCCGCCCAGTTGCGCCAGGCCGCCGACATGGAAACCTCCGTCCGACCCGCCGCGATGCTCGACCTCGCGCGAGTCCTCGCCCGGCAGAACAAGCTCGACGACGCCCTCGCCGCCCTGGGCGAGGCGATCCGTTCCACCGACGCCAACGTCGCCTCCGAAGCCGGACGCCTCGCCGGCGACCTCTGCTACGAAGCCGGACGCTTCGACCAGGCCGCCGAGTACTACTACACCGTCATGCAGCGCTGGCAGACCTCCCGCGCCTTCGGCCCCAGCGTCGTCGGCGCCCTGTGGTCGCGCTTCAGCGCCAAACGTTACGAAGAGGTCGCCGCCACCTTCGAGGCCCTCAAGGGCAACCTCGCCGAACACGCCGATCGCCTCGAAGCCTGGTACCTCGGCGGCTCCGCCCTGCGCGAGCTTGGAAAGTACGACCAGGCCGCCGCCCGCCTCACTGAGCTTCTCACCTCCGGCGTCACCGGCGAACGCCGCGAAAAGACGCTCTTCAAGCTCGCCCAGTGCCTCCTCGAAACCGCCCGCTATGACGAGCTGCGACAGCGCCTCGACCAGCTCGCGC
>JBGTFI010000562.1:0-2519 GCA_041747335.1 Phycisphaeraceae bacterium
CGGGCACGATGAAAGAAGAACGTTCGCTGGTTACACTGTGTCCTCACAGGTCGGCCTCCTTGCCAGGCGCTAAGGTTGGTTGCACAACACCCTTATGCCAGCAAGGCCGACCTTTTTCAATCCCACGGTGAGAAATGCGGGTTAGCGACGAGGTCCGATAAACCCAGGCCGCTTCCATAGCGACCGCGCGCGCTGCATAGAACCAAACCGACACGCCAACCTCTGACGCGGGGTTTGGACCGACTTCCAATTGTCGGTAATGTGCCCGCATCGAAACCGGCATGAATGGAGGCTGTATGCGCACAATGACCATGACACTGACGGTATGCACCCTGCTCGCGTGTATCGGCGCGACGCGCGCCCAAGGCGCCGAACCGGCAGCACCCCGCACGTTCAACGTCCTCGACTACGGCGCCCGCGGCGACGACGCAACGGACAACACGCAAGCCTTCTCGGCCTGACTCAAGGCCGTCATCGACGCCGGAGGCGGGCGCATGACCCTGCCTGATGGGGTGTACCGCGGCCGAATCGTGATCCCTGCGGTATCCCGGCCCCTCCCCAGTTGGATCACCATCGAGATCATCGGGCAGAGCGATCCGACCCCCGTGTTCGGGACGATCGGCTCGTTCCCGCTGATGAATCACGGCACGATCGTGAAGTGTCTGGATGAAGCGGGCCCGGCCGCCATCTCCGCCCGCCGATCGGAGGACTCGCTCTACGGCGGTTTCTCCGCGGTGCGGGTGGTGATCCGCAATCTGGAGGTGCGCACCTCGGATAATCCGCGCATCGGCGGCATCGATCTGGAGCATGCGCTGCAGTGCTCCATCGAGAACGTCTTCATCAACACCGGCGTGTACAACGTGCAGGCCTCCAGACCCACGCGTGGCGCTGCCGGTCTGGTCACGCCGGCCATCAACAACGCCGCGCTCACCGTCGTGCGGAATCTGGTCGTGACCGGCTACGACACCGGCATCGTCGTCAATGAACACACCGATGGCGACAACATCGTCGTGGCGAGCAACGTGCACGGCCTGAGCTTCCGCGCGGCCCACCACGCCTCACGATTCGCCCGCCTGGGCGCTTACCGCAACACCCACAACATCACCGTGACCGGCCGCCACGGCTTCTCCATCGCGCAACTGAACATCGAACGCCCCGGCCCGGGACAGACCGACGACCAGAACGCCTGGCAGACGGCCGTCAGCGACATCAACGATCCGGAAAACCTCGGCACCGGCGACATCCACTACTGGGTCGTCATCGGCAACGTGGGCGCCAGGGACATCTTCCTCCGCCAGGGCGGGGCATCGATTCAGGCGCGGCTCATCGGATCGAATCCGTAGTCCGGCGGAGGGTGACCGTGAGGGGATTCTCATCACGTCGCCGGCGCTCCTTCCACCGCCCCCCGCACCGCCTCATTGTAAATCTCCCCCTCCCGCAGCGAGGTAGGGTGGGTTGAGTCCGCGAAACCCACCGTTGGCGGCTACGACTCGCCGCGGATCACCCCGCTCACCTCACCCGTACACCACTTCGCGGGATACACTCCCCACGAACATGACGAAACGCGCCGCGGTGCATCCTCGCCGGTCGTTGGGCATTCGTTGATGATACCGGGCGTATGGGGTTGTTGCGCGCGGCAAAGGTGGGTTTCGCGGACTCAACCCACCCTACCCTCACCCCCTCCCCCGCTCCCCCAGCCATTGCATCAGCACCGCGAACACCCCCAGGCATCCTCCGCAGATCACCCCGCCGAAAGCGCCAAGCACCGTGGCCACGCCCGCCGGCTCGAACTCCGTCCATGGAAACATGTTCTCGAACAGGTCCGGGCCGATGCGACCGGCCGCGTAACCGAATGCGCCCCCCATCACCATCCCGATCAGCGCGCACACCGTCACCGTAATGAACACGCAACCGACCGTCAGGGGGATCTTCATCATGTCGCAGGCGCTCCCTCCACCGCCCCCTTGACCGCCTCATTGTAAATCTCCCCGTCCCGCAGGTTGAGCGCCGCCCGGAAACCCGCATCCTCCTTCACCAGGCGGTCGATGCCGATGTTCGCAAGCCGCAGCACGTACGGCTGCGTGGCGTGGCAGAGCGCCTGCGTGCTCGTCCTGCCCACCGCGCCGGGCATGTTCGTCACCCCGTAGTGGACCACGCCGTCGACGATGTAAGTCGGTTTCGAGTGCGTCGTCGGCCGAATCGTCTCCACGCACCCGCCCTGATCGACGCCCACATCCACGATCACCGCGCCGTTTTTCATCTCCTTGAGGAGCGTCGCCTTGATGAGCACCGGCGTGCGTCCGCCCGGAATCAGCACCGCGCCGATGATGAGGTCCGCGTGAATGGCGTACTCCGCGATGGCGTACGGGTCGGAAAAGACGGTCGAGACGTTCGCGGGCATGACGTCCGCCAGGTGGCGCAGGCGGTCGAGGTCGGTGTCCATGAGGGTGACGTTCGCGCCCAGGCCGGCGGCGATCCGCGCGGCGTTGGCGCCCACGACGCCGGCGCCGACGATCAGC
>JBGTFI010000563.1:0-2820 GCA_041747335.1 Phycisphaeraceae bacterium
GACAGCCGACCTTGCAAAGCGACCGATTCCTCACGGGCCGAAGCGCGGCACAGCGCGCGGAGATGGGCGTACAGTCCGAGCTTCGCACGCTGCGGCAGGCCGTGGAGCGGCAGACCCAGCAAGTGACGCGGCTACTTTCTGACATCGAACGCAACACGGAAGGCCTGGACGAATCCAGTTCCGTTGACTTTTAGAGGAGCGCGGCATGGCGATCACCGTCACCGAATCATGGAGCAACAACCGGGCCGAAGCCGACAGCGGCGGACGGAAGGCCTGGCGCACGTTCCAAGTCACCGGCACAGCCGATCCGTTCATGGCGCTTGAGCACGCGGACATCCCCGCGCTCAATTCGGCGCACCCCACCAAGGCGAACCTGTACGTCTTTCGTCGCGGCACGCCGCAACGCGAGGGGCCGCAGTTCTTCACCATCGAAGTGGAGTACCGCACGGGTACGCAGGTGGGCATCGGCAATGATGACGACCCGATCAACCAAGCGCCGACCTACACGTGGAACGTCGCGCTCGCCAGCGAACCCGTGGAGCAGGACATCGACGGGAACCCGATCGTCAACAGCGCGGGCGATTCATTCGCGCAAACGCTGAGCGTGACGACGCACAGCATCACCCTGGACGTGGAGCGGAACGAGGCGAGCTTCGATCCGGTCTTCGCGCTCGATTACGTGAACAAGGTGAACCTGGGCGCGTGGACCATCGCGGGAAAGACCGTGGGCGAAGGACAGGCCAAGTGCATGGGCATCGCACCTACGTCGGGGTACACCCTCCAAGACAGTTACGTCCGGGTGCGGTACTCATTCGAGTTCCGGCGTGAGGGGTTCAAGGTGCGGGTGCTGGACCAAGGCAGACGCGCCGTCTGTACGCCGATTGCCAACACCAGCGGCGACGCCATCGAAGTCAAAGACATCAAGGTCGGTAACGAAGCGCCGGAGGAGTCGGTCAGCACCGAATGCCTGCTGGACGGCGTGGGCACACCGACTACGCCGGGCGTGATTCCCCCCAGCGGGTTCGCGTTCTACCCGTTCGGCGGTTCGCCTGCGGGAGCCGAGTTGCAGACGAACGATCACGCGACGTACCTGATCTACAAGGTGTACGAGGCCGTGGACTTCAGCGGGATGCAACTGTCATGATCCGAGTGCGTGAAGTCTTACATCCTGACGCGCGAGCCGTTGTGGATCGGCTGGCGGCGCGGGGATTCGAGGTTCACACCGTCCGCTGCGCTTCGCGACTGACGATGCTGGCGCTGCGGGAAAGCGAGCGGTTCAGCGCGTCGGGTTCGATGGTTGACGCGCCGATGGTGGCGCGTGAGCTTTTGCGGCTGGCCGAGCGGACCGCCTGAAACCGACCCGATCCCCCCTTGACACGCGGGCCGGAATCTGTATCTTGGCGGGCGTGAGTCGGGTAGCACCGCTCACGTGGTCCAAAGGCGGACCGAACAACCCCAACCGGCCCATGCGGCCAGAAGGATACTTCCATGACGGACGATCTGAAGTCTGCCGTGAAGAAACTCAAGTCCCTCTCCCCCCAGCTCAACAAGGCGACCGACGAAGCCAACCGGATCATCGCCGAGGTTGAGAAGTTCCTCAACGAGGAATGCAGCATCGGCATTCCTGCACAAGTTGCCATCGACTGGGAGCAGCCTTCTCCGAAGAAGACGACCTACAAGAACCTCGCCTACGCCCGCATCGATGGAAAGTTCAGGCTGTGCATTCAGTGGGTGTCGGTCACGGAGTTCACCACCCAGAACAACCTCGTGGACGAAGCGCGGAAGGTCGAGGCTGAGACCCCCCTGGCGTCTTGTCCCCGCGGTGAACGGCTTGCCGCGTTCGCCGAGCTTCCTAACTTGCTGGTGGCGATTGCGGAGGCTGCCGAATCCTCGATCGCGTCGGCCACCAACTCCTCTAAGACCGTGACCGAGATTCTGTCCGCGCTCAAGTCCTGACGACCCGTTCGACCCCCGCCTTGGACACACGCCCCGCGATCGTTTCGCGGGGTTTTTCATGCGCCCCGCAGATCCCCATTGACACGCCGCTGGAAGTCTGTACCGTGGTGGACGAGATACCCTCGTGACCCCACACGAGAAACAACCGAACGTCCACCGCCTCGCGGACTCTCTTCACGAGGGTATCTCAACCGCTTGGCGGTGGGCTGCGCATGGAGGTTCGTGCAATGGCAAAGAAGAAGCATCGCATTCGGCAGTACGTCAGCCTGAAAATGAAGGAGGAGGAGTTCGTTTCGTCCGAGACCGTCACGCAGCGGCAGGCGCAGGTGGTCCTGGACAACTACGCGCGGCAACTGAAGAAGATCATCAAAGAAGCCGTCGCCCTGCGGGACTACTGGCGGGACGTGAAGGGCTACAAACTCCGGTTCGGTCCTGACCCGGAAAGCTGACCGTTACCCGGCGGACGTTCCGTCGGGATAAAAAGCGGGGCCGGACGATGCGCAAACATCGACCCGACCCCTAATTCACCGCCTACAAGGAGGCAGCAAATGTCAACGAATCAGCAGTCTAACGAATCGCCCGAGTCCGTTCAGGCCGAAACCGGCATCGGCGGGGGCGACCCCTTCCACCGGATGGAGACCGACTTGATGAGGTTGGAGGCGCGCATGAGGCAACTCGCCACCCAGCACCCCGAATGCGCGGACCGCGGCAGCTTCGGGCCGAAACGGACCTTTGATCACATGGAGGACCTCTTCGCCGAAATCACAATGGAGCTCTCCAACGCCAGCACCGAGTACCGCGAGCGGGCGATCGCCGCCGAAGCGCCCGACGCCACCCCGGACATCGACGCCGTGGCCGACCCGT
>JBGTFI010000564.1:0-10169 GCA_041747335.1 Phycisphaeraceae bacterium
TGCCGCCGCATCCGACGCCGGGTTACATCCGCACGCTGCGCGAAGCTTTGGGGATGACGCAGGCGCAAATGGCCGAGCGCATCGGCGTGAGCAAGATGACCGTGGCGCGGTGGGAGTGTGGGAAGATGTCGCCGGGAGACGAGGCCGTGGCGGCGCTGGAGAAGCTGCGAAAAGCGCGGGCGCGGCGGGGGGTGGTGATCGCGGCGTGAGGGGGGCGTGACAAAAAACTCGCGCTTCCCCCATTTGCCCCCCCACCCCTTCCCCCCTACAATAAATGGTTCGGTACCCGCATCACCAGACTCTGGAGCCTCTTTTTCATGATCGAAGCGCTTAAGAACGACGTCGTGATGAACGAACTGGGCGGACGGTTCAAGTTCACCGCCCTGGTGCAGCACCGGATGCGCGAGCTGATGGACGGGGCCAGGCCGCTCATCGACCGGCGGGGGCGCAGCGACCTCGAAATCGCCATTGAGGAGGTTGTGCAGGGAAAGATCACCCTGGAGATGACCGTTCCCCCCACCGGCCCGCGCGGCGCCATCGACGACGGCGAGTAGGCGGGTCTGGACTCCCGGATTGTTTGGTCCGGGGTCCGGGGGTCGATGTAGCTGACTCCGGGTTTCACCCATCTAACTTCCCGATGTCTCCGGCCGACTCTCAACCATCATCGTCTCTGACGGGTCGCAAGGTTCTGCTGGGCGTCAGCGGGGGGATCGCGTGCTTCAAGGCCGCGGCGCTCTGTTCGATGCTCGTGCAGTCCGGCGCGGCGGTGCGGGTGGTGATGACCCGCGCGGCCAGGAAGTTCATCGGCCCGGTGACGTTCCAGGCTCTGACCGGTCAGGCGGTCATCACGAGCATCTGGCAGCGTGACGACCACCCCGAATCGCAGCACGTGGGGCTGGCGCGGTGGTGCGAGGCGATGGTCATCGCCCCGGCGACGGCCGACCTGATCGCCCGCCTGGCGGCCGGGTTGTGTGACGATCCGGTGACGCTGGCCGCCGCCGCGCTTCCTCGAAATACGCCGCTGCTGCTCGCGCCTGCGATGAACGAACAGATGTGGGAAAGCCCGATCACGCAGCGGAACCTCGCGACGCTGCGGGAGATGCTGAGGTGCAAAGTCATCGGCCCGTCGGAGGGCTGGCAGGCGTGCCGCACGGCCGGTCCGGGAAGGATGAGCGAACCGGCGCAGATCATCGAGGCGTTGGCCGGCGTGATCGGCGCATGACCCACGGTATCACGCCCGCGAACAGCGCGAGGGTAGCCGGTTCGGGGATGACGTAATCGACGATGAGGCGGGGGCGGAGAAGCTCATCGGCGTGTTCGCGCGATGCCAGGGAGTCGGCGATACGTCCGCGCACGCGCACATCCCCGACGACCACCCCCGACGCCACCGTGAGCAGTTCATCGTGGAACCGCAGTTCCAGGCCGTGGTTCGGCCGCGTTCCGCTCACCCATGCCTGAACAAGCGCCGTGAAGTTCGCGCTGACGAAGCTGACAAACGAGTTCGCGCTGACGACAAGCGTGCCCATCGCGGATCCGGTCCCGGGGCGGGTGAACCAGTTGACGGTCAGCTCTTCCCATGGGGCGACAGCCTCGAACAAATGCAGGCCTTCGCCGACCATCTGCGGATCAAGCACAAAGGCGGTGAGCGCGGCGTCGGTGACCGTCGCCTGGGCGGGGATGGAGGAAAGGTCGAACCGGATAAACCCCCGTTGACGGCTCTCGAGAATTCCGCCTTCCGTAAACTCTGTCACCTCGTTCCCGATCCGCAGGCTGTCCTGCGAGCCATAGTTGCGGTTCTTGTGCGTAGCGCTCACGATCGTGTCCGCGTCGGCGATGGCCACGACCCGGCCGGCAGACAACGTCTCCGCACCGGTCAGCATGGCACAAAGTGTCGCGACGAGCTTCAACACGCGCATGACCCATCCTCCTTCAGTCCAAAATGAAGTGAGGCAGGAATCTGACACACGCGTCGAACCCCGGCCTCACGTTGTTTCGTCAGCACTCCAGCGCACCGTCGCCGGAATGAACTTCGACAGCGGCGTGCGGCTTTTGTCCGCCCACTGGTTGGAGGTTACCAGCGGGTTCATCTCCGGGAAGTATCCCGCGGCGCATCCGCGAGGGATGTCGTACGCGATTGCGCGAAAACCCTTCACCACGCGGCCAACGCCGTCCTGGAAGTGGCTGGTGATGTCCACGCGGTCGCCGTCCTGCAGGCCGCGATCCGCCAGGTCGGCCGGGTTCATGAAGATGATCCGCCGCTCACCGTACACGCCGCGATAGCGGTCGTGGACATCGTAGACCGTGGTGTTGAACTGGTCGTGGCTGCGGATCGTCATGAGGCGAAGCTGCCCCGGCGGGAGCATCAGGTCGGGGATGTCGTGGCAGGTGAAGCAGGCCGTCTGGTTCGCGGTTTTCCATTCGAGGCTGCGCGCGCTGTTGCCCAGATAGAACCCGCCGGGTTGGTCGATGCGCCGGTTGTAGTCGTGGAAGAGATCCGGAAGTGTTTGAGCGATCTTCTCACGGATGCGGGCGTAGTCGGCGACGAGGTGATCGAAGTCCACGTTCGAAACGTCGCCGTTCAGTGTCGCCTTCGCGATGCCGGCGATGATCGACGGCTCGGAGCGCAGGTGCTCACTCGCGGGAGGGTTTCTGCCCATCGAGGCGTGGACCATGCTCATGGAGTCCTCGACGGTCACGCGCTGCGGGCCGGTCGCCTGCACATCCCGCTCGGTCCTGCCCAGGCAGGGCAGAATGAGCGCCTCGCGTCCGGGAACCACGTGGCTGCGGTTGAGCTTCGTGCTCACGTGAATCGTCAGTTCGCAGTGGCGCAGGGCGGCGATGGTGTAATCCGTGTCCGGCGAGGCGGCGGCGAAATTGCCGCCCATGCCGATGAACACCTTCGCCTGCCCGCGGGCCATGGCGTGGATCGCCCCGATCGTGTCCAGCCCGTGACCCGTCGGCGGTTCAAAGCCAAAGACTTCTCCAAGACTTCGCAGGAACTCCGGGCGGGGTTTCTCGGTGATGCCCACCGTGCGGTCGCCCTGAACGTTGCTGTGGCCGCGCACGGGGCAGGCGCCCGCGCCGGGCTTGCCGAACTGCCCGCGCATCAGCAGCAGGTTGACGATCATCTGGATGGTCGCGGCCGCGTGCTTGTGCTGCGTCAGCCCCATGGCCCAGCAGAAGATCGCGCGATCGGCGTGCGCGTAGACCTCAGCCGCCTCCTGGAGCTGCTCTCGGGAGAGTCCGCTCTGGGCCTCGATGACCTCCCATGCCGCGCCACGGACGTGCGCGGCGAAGGCCTCGAAACCGCTGGTATGCTCGCGAATGAATGCGTCATCCAGAATCGTCCCCGGAGCACCCTGCTCAGCTTCCAGCAGGTGCTTCGCAATGCCCGTCAAGGCCGCGAGGTCGCCGCCAATCAGAACCGGGTAGTAGTGCGTGCTGATGGGCGTGCCCCCGGAAAGCAGCATCTCCCGCGCGCTTTTGGGATGGGAGAACGCCACCAGTCCCGCCTCGCGCAGGGGATTGAACGTCACGACCTTCGCGCCGCGGCGGCCGGCCTTCTGAAGCTCGGCGAGCATGCGCGGGTGGTTCGTGCCGGGGTTCTGGCCGAGGATGAAGATGGCATCCGCGTGGTCGAAGTCCTCGAGCGTGACCGTCCCCTTGCCCACGCCGATCGATTCCCCCAGCGCCACGCCGCTCGATTCATGGCACATGTTCGAGCAGTCGGGCATGTTGTTCGTGCCGTAAAGCCGCGCGAAGAGCTGATACAGGAACGCCGCCTCGTTGCTGGTGCGCCCGGAAGTGTAGAACACCGCCTGATCGGGATGGTCGAGCGCCCGAAGCTTGTCGCCGATCAGGGCGAACGCATCCTCCCAGGTCACCGGTTCGTAGTGGTCCGTCGCCGCGCTGTAGCGCATCGGGTGCGTCAGCCGGCCCTGCGCTTCGAGGAAGTGATCGGTCTGCTCATTGAGAAAGGACACCGTGTGCCGGGCGAAGAACTCCGGCCCGACGCGTTTGGAAGTGGCCTCGAACGTGACCGCCTTGATCCCGTTCTCGCAGAACTCCAGCCGCGAGGCGTCCTTCGGCTCCGGCCAGGCGCACCCGGGACAGTCGAACCCGTCGGGTTGGTTGACGCGCAGCAGCGTCCGCACGCTGCGCATCGTGTTGCGCTCCTTGAGGGTGTGGCGCACGCCTGAAATCAGGGCGTCAAGCCCCCCCGCCGCCTTGTGATATCCGCTTCCGCCGCTGTTTGGCTGCCCGTCCTCCGACATGCGCGATGACTCCGATGATCCGCTGGGGTGATTCGCCCGCTCTCGTATGCATTATACACCCTCAGCCCCGAATCCCCCTCAGCGCTGCCGCCACCTCCTCCGCCGAGGGCCTGCCCTCGAGGATCACGCGCCCGTCATACTCCAACACTGGAATGCGCTCGTGATAGAGGTCGTACCACGCGGGGTCGTCGTCGATGTCGCGCTTATTAGGGGTGGCGCCAAGCTTCCGCAGATGCGGGACAAGCAGCACTTCCAGGCGATCGCACAGATGACACGACCTGCGCCCGTAGAGAATGAAAGTCATCCCGGTCAGGCCGTGGTGGGCGATGCCCACCCTACGCCCGCTTGTCCTTCTCGATGAACGCGTAGGCGTTGTGATTGTGGATCGATTCGTAGTTCTCGCTGGTGACCTGGTACCACACGATGCGATCCTCGTGGTCCAGCGCCACCGCCAGGTCGCGCACGATGTCCTCGACGAACTTGGGGTTATCGTAAGCCGCCTCGGTCACCCACTTTTCATCCGGACGTTTGAGCACCGCGAACACCTGCGTGCTGGGGGCCTTGAGCTCGACGATGTCGAACAGTTCTTCGATCCACATGTACTTGCCGGGAACGAACCGCACGCGGGCCTCGATGTCGCAGCGCTGATTGTGCGCGCCGTAGGCCGAAATCTCCTTGGAGCAGGGGCAGCAGCTTGTGGCCGGGATTTTCAGTCCCATTACGAAATCGCTCGCGGGCGAGCGGCCGTCCGCACCGCGGGCGCGGGTGCTGGCCTCGAAGGTCACCTCGATGTCCAGCATCCCCTCGGCGCCGGTGACGGGCGCTTTCTTGTGGATGAAGTAGGGGAACTTGAGCTCGAGGTGCGCTTCCTCGGCCTGGAGACGCTTGCGCATGTCCTCGCAGACGTGCATGACCTGGTCGGCCTGGAGCTGCTCGTGGTGCTTGTTGAGCACCTCGAGGAACCGGCTCATGTGGGTGCCCTTCTGGTAATGGGGCAGGCCCACGTACATGTTCACACGGGCCACCGTGTGCTGTACCCCGCCGGTCACCGGGCAGTGAAGGGCGATGGGGTAGCGGATGTGCTTGACCCCGACCTTGTCGATGGCGATCCGTCGGTCATCGCGGCTGGCCTGAACATCGGGCATCGGGCGGGTCGAGCCAGCCACGGGGCGCGTGTCGGGTTCGGAAAGGTCGGTGGGCGTGGTCGTGGGCATATCGTCTTCCACAGGCAGGTTCGCTGAGGCGGGGGGAGGGAGGGTGCGACCGGCCTGAATCCCCGCCCTCAGCCGGACCTCGCATCCTAGGCCGCTCCAGGCGCGAAAGCAAAATGTCGTCATCGGAAGTTGGCCGTCGAATAAGCCCTCAGGGGCACTGCCCCCGCGTTGCTTCGGCGTGATAAGATAGGTGCCTGACAATACCCCGGATTGCGGACCCACGCCATGATGACCTCCCCCCCGCGCGACGAAACCGATGCCCCGGGCGCCGAAATAGCCCACGTCGTCACCCGTTTCTGGCGGTGGCAGTATGGCGAGTTTTCCCCCGGAGGGAGCTGGTCGCCCCAGATCAACGTCTACCGCCTGCCCGACCGCATGGAGCTGTGCATGGAACTGGCGGGGGTCGATCGACCCTCGATCCATGTCCACGTCGAACCGTGCAGGCTCGCCATTCGTGGCAGACGGTCATGCCCGGAGCCGGACCATCGTCCCGATGAACCGATCCGGATCGTCTGCATGGAGATCGACCACGGGACGTTCCGTCGCGAGATCAACCTGCCCCCCAACGTTGACCTGGAGCGCGTCGAATCGGTCTATTCCAACGGCCTGCTCTGGATCCATCTGCCTCTGACCGAACCCGATTCGACCGTCCGTTGATCTCCCCCCATGCCCCCCACACCGCCGCGGCCCCATGTGCCTCGCGCGGCCGAGCCTGAAGAATACGCATGAGCGAATCGCCCGATTCATCACGAAACGACGCACCCGACGCCATGGGGACGGCGGTCGCCGCCGCGATCGGTGACGGCGGGTCGAACGAGAAAGAGATCGATATCCCGCCGGAGCTTCCGGTGCTCGCGATCCGCGGGATCGTGGCGTTCCCCGGGACGGTGATGCCGCTGGGCGTGGGCCGGCCCAGCAGCAGGCAGATGCTCGATGAGTCGCTGCCCAAATCCAAGCTCATTGCCCTGGTCACCCAGCGCCAGGAAGAGGACGATGATCCCTCGGCGGAAGACCTGTACTCGGTGGGCGCAGCCGCGGTGGTCCTGAAACTGATCCGCCAGCCGGATGAGACGGTCTCGATCATCGTTCATTGCCTGTCGCGCATCCGCATCGAGCAGTTCACGCAGGTGAGGCCGTACTTCCGCGCGAAGGTCAAGCGCCTGACCGAGAAACGCGGAGGCGGCAAGAGCTTCGATGCCGAGGTGGCGCTGCTGCGCGATCAATCGCGCGAACTGATCGAAGCGGCGCCCACCGCGCCGGAGCAGGCCCTAACCGTATTGATGAACATCGACGATCCGGGGAACCTGGCGGACTTTCTGGCGGCCAACCTGAACATCGATGTCCAGGAAAAGCAGGATCTGCTCGAGGAGCTCGATGTCGCCAAGCGCCTGCGCATCGTGCATCGGCACGTGTCGAGCCAACTCGAAATCCTGCGTCTTCAGCAAAAAATCCAGGCGGACGTGCAATCCTCGATCGGCGAGGGTCAGCGCAAGTTCGTCCTGCGCGAGCAGCTCAAGGCGATCCAGCGTGAGCTCGGCGATGAGGAGGGCGGCGGCGACCGCGCCACGGTCGAGCTGCGCAAGCGGCTGACGGCTGCGAACCTTCCCGAAAAGGTGCTCGCCGAGGCGATGCGCGACCTGGATCGCCTGGAATCAATCCCCCCCGCCAGCCCGGAGTATTCGCTGATCCTGACGTACCTCGAGCTCGTCGCGGACCTGCCCTGGCACAAAGCCAGCGAGGACAAGCTCGACCTCGATCGCGCGCAGAAGATCCTCGACCGCGACCACTTCGACCTCGACAAGGTCAAACGCCGGCTGATCGAGTACCTGGCGGTGCGCAAGCTCAACCCTCAGGGCCGCGGGCCGATCCTGTGCCTGGTCGGTCCCCCGGGTGTGGGCAAGACGAGTCTGGGACAGTCGATCGCCGATGCGCTGGGCAGGCAGTTCGTGCGTTTGTCGCTGGGGGGCATCCGTGACGAGGCCGAGGTGCGCGGGCACCGGCGCACCTACATCGGCGCGATGCCCGGCCGCATCATCCAGGAGATCCGCCGCGCGGGGACCAACAATCCGGTAATGATGCTCGACGAGGTGGACAAGCTCGGCGCCGACTTTCGCGGCGATCCGGCGAGCGCTCTGCTGGAGGTGCTCGATCCCCGGCAGAACAACGCCTTCGTGGACCGCTATCTCGACGTACCGTTTGACCTTTCCCAGGTGCTCTTCATCGCCACCGCCAATTACATGGGCTCGGTGCCGGCGGCGCTTCAGGACCGCATGGAGGTCATCGCGATCCCCGGGTACACCGATCACGACAAGGTCCAGATCGCCCGGCGCTACCTCGTGCCTCGCCAGCTCATGGAGAACGGTTTGAGCGCCGCGAAGTGCCGCTGGACCACGCCGTCGATCCGTGCCGTACTCAACGGGTACACGCGTGAGGCCGGGGTGCGCGAGCTTGAGAGGCAGATCGGCGCGGTGACGCGCGGCGTCGCGGCGGAGGTGGCCAGGCTCAACCATCGAAGCAGGAAGAAGTGGACTGTTACGCCGGAACTGGTGCGCAAGCTGCTCGGGCCTGAGAAACACTATCGCGAACTTGACGCCCGCACGCGGGTTCCCGGCGTGGTGGTGGGGCTGGCGTACACGCCCGTGGGCGGCGAGATTCTCTTCATCGAGGCGGCCGCCTACCCCGGCGAAGGGCGCGTCAACCTCACCGGCCAGCTCGGCGACGTGATGAAGGAATCCGTCACGGCCGCGGTCAGTCTCTTCAAGACCCGCGCGCCGGATTTCCACTACGACCTTGAGCGACTCAAGAAGCTCGACCTGCACATTCACGTCCCCGCCGGAGCGGTGCCCAAGGACGGCCCCAGCGCCGGAGCGGCCATGTACACCGCCATCGCGTCGCTGCTGCTGGGCATTCCCGTTCACCCGCGCCTGGCGATGACCGGCGAAATCACCCTGCGCGGGCTGGTGCTGCCCATCGGCGGCGTGAAGGAGAAGACGCTTGCCGCCGAACGCGCCGGCATCCATACGGTCCTGCTTCCCAGTCGCAACGAAGGCGACCTGGAGGAGGTCGACGCGATCGTCCGCAAGAAGCTGACGTTCCATCTCGTCGAGCGCGTGGATGAAGTGCTCGAGCTCGCGCTGGGGAAGCAGAAGATCGCCGCGGCGATCAAAGCCAACCGGGACAAGAAGAAAAGCGGCAACCACAAGATGAAGTAACCCCCCGCGCCGACGGGTTGCCCGACCTCGACCGGAGATCCCACATGCCTGACCCCCTGCCCCGCTTCGTGACGCTGATCTTCCTGCTGGCCATCTCCGCCTGCGCGCCGCTGACGTTCACCGTCGGGGTGTCGCCCGCCAAGCAGAAGCTCGACGCCACGCTCGTCGAAACCGAGACGCATCGCGGGGGCGATCGCGTGGCGATGATCGACATTTCCGGGCTGATCTTTAACGCCAACCGCCCGACGCTGCTGGGAGAGGGCGAGAACCCCGTCAGCCTCCTGCACGAGAAGCTCGAGGAGGCCAAGGCTGATCGAAAAGTCAAGGCCGTCATCCTGCGCCTCAACACGCCCGGCGGCGGCGTGACCGCCAGCGACGCGATGTACCGGGAGATCGAACGCTTCAAGAGCGAAACCGGAAAGCCCGTGGTGGCGCTCATGATGGATGTCGCGGCCAGCGGCGGATACTACATCGCATGTGCCGCCGACGAGATCGTCGCCTACCCCTCGACCGTCACCGGGAGCATCGGCGTCATCGCGCAGACGCTCAGCATCAAGCCCGCGCTCGACCGCTGGGGCATTCAGACCGTCTCCATCACCAGCGGACAGAACAAGGCCGCCGGTTCGCCCCTGAGCATCCTGACCGAGGAGCAGCGCGAGGTGTTCCAGCGGATGGTCGATGACTTCTACAACGAGTTCCTCGAGCGCGTGCGCCATGCCCGGCCGAACATCCCCCCCGACAAGTTCGCGATGGTGACGGACGGGCGCGTCGTGACCGGCGGCGACGCCCTGGAACTGGGACTTGTCGACCATACGGGCGATCTGATCCTGGCCCACCAGCGCGCTAAAGCGCGCGCGGGGATCACGAAGGCGAATCTGGTGCTCTACCACCGGCCCCAGCGGTACGTCGGCTCCCCATATGCTGCGGCCCCGGCCGGCGATCCGCGGGCGGGCGGCGCCCTCACGCAGGTGAACCTTGCCCAGATCAACCTGCCCGACACATTTCCCGGATCGACGATGGGTTTCTATTATTTGTGGATGCCGGGAGCGCCCTGATCCGACCTCGGATCGGCACCTGCCTCAGCCTGGTGTTCGCGCATCCTTGCTTCGTACAGACCCGTCATGAACAACATTGAACTGATCTGCCCGAGCTGCGAGGAACTGCTGGAGATCGACTCCGGTTTCGCAGGCGGCGTCTGCCGCTGCTTCCATTGCGGCACGCTCATGACCGTGCCCGGAGGCCTCGGCCCGCAGCGCCCCAAGCGCGTGACGCGGCCGGATCGTCCCGAACGCCCGACACCGCAGCCGGCCGGCGAGATCAGCGCCATGAACCTCCCGCCCGAAACGGTCACCTTCAGGACCGAGGACGGCAGGGAGGTGCGTCTGGCGGCCGGGCAGACTATCCCCACGGCGCGGGCCGCGTCCGAGGGGTGGTCGATGCGGCGAGGGATGCTCGCCGCGGTGCTGCTG
>JBGTFI010000565.1:0-5984 GCA_041747335.1 Phycisphaeraceae bacterium
AACTGAGCGCGGACCCGGCCTACGTCCAGTCCCTTCGTTTGCAGATGGGGGAGCAGCGCTACCACCGGCAACTCTTCGGACGGGCGACGCAGGCGATGGCGGGATCCCCGCCCGCCACCTCCACACAGCTCATCCGCCCCACGATCGGACTGCGCTTCGAACTCTCCATCCTCTTCATCGACGACCTGCTGCTGACGGCCACCCTTGAAGCGATCGCCCCGGCCCTCACACGCCCCGCGAAGTCTGTCGCCCAGCAGGTACTCCGTGATCGCCGGTCGCACCTGGCGTACCACGCCGAGCGGTTGACGCTCGAGTACGCGGCGTTCAACGTCATCCGCCGCAACCTCCGCCGAACGCGCCTGCGCGGGATGTTCCGGGTGATGCTGGCGATGCGCTTGCGCGAGGATGCCGCCCTGCTGAGGGCCCTGGGCATCTCACTCGCCGCGTTCGCCCGCGAGTGCCGGGGGCAGTTCGCGCACTGGCTCGAAAGGATCGTCCCCTACCGCCGTGAGGCCCTGGTGCGGATGCTTCTGACCCAGGCGGAGCGGCCATACGATCAGCCGGAGGGGTAGGGGAGAATGAGGGATCGGTGGGGCGGGCGTCCCGCCCGCCTTCGCGGCGAAGCCGCAAGCATCCAGCGGGGAAGTGCCGCAAGGTGTTGTCTACGCAGGCCTTTGGCCTGATGACGGGCTAGACGCCCGCCCCACTGTCTCTGCCCCTTCACACCGCCTGCGGCGCCGTTGCGTGCGTCTGCACCCGAAGGCTCAGCTCGTCGAGTTGGAGCTTGTCCACCGGGGCCGGGGCTTCGGTCATGAGGTCCGCGCCAGTCTGCGTCTTCGGGAACGCAATCACGTCGCGGATGTTGCCCGTGCCCGTGAGCATCATCACCACCCGGTCCAGCCCCAGGGCGATGCCCCCGTGCGGCGGCGCGCCGAAGCGCAGAGCCTCGAGCAAAA
The DNA here is from genome assembly GCA_041747335.1 of Phycisphaeraceae bacterium. Taxonomy (GTDB): domain Bacteria; phylum Planctomycetota; class Phycisphaerae; order Phycisphaerales; family Phycisphaeraceae; genus JBGTFI01. The sequence continues at coordinate 957 of JBGTFI010000565.1, forward strand.
ACCCGAACTTCACCTTCGCCAGCTCCTCATCAATGCCCAGCAGGTTGAACACCCGCTGCTGGACATCCTGGCGGTGGATACGGATCGACCCGCCGCCCAGCTCCGAACCGTTAAGCACGATGTCGTAGGCCTTGGAGCGGATGTTGCCGGGATCGGTCTCGAGTTTGTCGAGGTCTTCATCGGCCGGGGCCGTGAAGGGGTGGTGCAGGCTGTCCCAGCGTTTGGCGTCTTCGTTCCATTCCAGCGCGGGGAAGTCGACCACCCACAGCCACTTCCAGGTGTTGGGGGGGATCATGTTCCGTTCGCGAGCGAGCTTGAGGCGCAGTTCGCCCAGCACCCGGTGGACAACCTTAAAGCTGTCGGCCGCGAAGCACAGCAGATCACCCTCCGCGGCCCCGGTGCGCTCGATCAGCTCCTTCGCCACGGGGGTGAGGAACTTGGCGACGCCGGTCTCGAACTGCCCACCGGCGATGACCTTCGTGACGGCCATCCCCTTGGCGCCGAAGCCCTTGGCCCACTCCGCCAGGCTGTCGGTCTCCTTGCGCGTCATCGCCCCGCCCCCCGGAACACGGATGCACTTGACCATCCCGCCGGAATCGACCGCCGACTTGAACACGCCGAATTCGGTGCGCGGGGCGAGGTCGCTGATGTCGACCAGTTCCATGCCGAAGCGCAGGTCCGGCCGGTCGCTGCCGAAGCGGCGCATCGCCTCGTGGTAGGGCATGCGCTCGATGGGGGGCACGTCCACCTCCAGAATCTCTTTCCACAGCTTGCGCACCAGCCCCTCGATGAGGCTCAGCACATCATCCTGATCGACGAAGCTCATCTCCACGTCAAGCTGGGTGAACTCGGCCTGTCGATCGGCGCGAGGGTCTTCATCGCGGAAGCAGCGGACGATCTGGACGTAGCGCTCCAGCCCGGAGCACATGAGAATCTGCTTGAAAAGCTGGGGGCTTTGGGGCAGGGCATAGAAACTCCCCGGCTGAAGACGGCTGGGCACGAGGAAGTCCCGCGCCCCTTCAGGGGTCGAACGGCACAGGAACGGGGTTTCGATCTCGAAGAAACCGTGCTGGTCGAAGTAGTCGCGCATGATCTTGGCGACGCGGTGGCGCGTGCGGAGGATCTGCTGCATGCGCGGCCGGCGCAGGTCGAGATAGCGGTGCTTGAGGCGCAGCTCCTCGCCCACGCGGCCGGCATCGTCGGGCGTGAAGGGGGGCGTGGCGGCTTTGTTCAGGATTTCGAGCTTCGAGGCCTGGACCTCGATCTTCCCCGTCTCCAGGCGGGGGTTTTCCTCGGCCTCGCGCAGGGTGCAGACGCCCTCGACGCGGATGACATCCTCATGTCGCAGGGTGTCCGCCAGGTCGTGGGCCTGGGGGTGGTCGGGATGGAAGACGACCTGGGTGAGCCCCTCGCGGTCGCGAAGGTCGATGAAGATCACCCCGCCGTGGTCACGGTAGCTGTTGACCCATCCGGCGAGGCAGACGGTCTGGCCGACGTGATCGACGCGCAGGGCGTTGCAGGAATGGGAGCGTTTGAACATGGTTCGCGGGTCCGTGGAGCGGTTATCAGCCGTAAGGAGCGGGGATGATACCAGCGGGAGGGGTCTTGAGTCTTGGGTCTTGGGTCTTCGGTCCGGGGGTTGTCTGTGAAGAGGATCGGGTGGCTGGGGCAGAGGCTTTGCGCCGCCCCGGCAGGCCGGGGAACTGGGGCGGCGCTCGAAGACTCACTCTGCCCCCCCCACCCCCAAGTCCAATGCATCAGCCCATCGGTGTCCGGGTCTCCGCGAGTCGGTACGATGGATCCATGTTTACCGGAATCGTTCAGGCGATGGGAACCGTCCGGCGACTCGAGGCCAACCCCTTCGGCGTCCGGCTGATCGTGGACCCCGCAAGCCTGCCCCGCCCCCTTCCGGGGGAGGGAGGCAGCGTCTGTGTGAGCGGAGTGTGCCTGACCCACACGGACCCCGGCCCGGTCGATCGGGAGTGCCTGGCCTTCGATGTGATCCGTGAAACGCTCGACAAGACCAACCTCGGGTCGCTGCGCGAGGGGGGCAAGGTCAACCTGGAACTGTCGCTGACGCCCTCCACCCCGATGGGCGGGCACTTTGTGCAGGGGCACGTCGATGCGCTGGGGCGGGTCGTGGAGGTGATCGCGGATGAAGCCCAGTGGCGCATCACCTACGAGGTCGATCCGGCGATCCTGCGCTTCATCATCCCCAAGGGATCGGTGGCCCTGGACGGCGTGAGCATGACCATCGCGACGGTGGACGTGCGGTCATCGCGCTTCACCGTCGCGCTCATTCCCACCACCCTCCGTGAGACGACGCTGGGCGCGAAGCGCGTGGGGGACACCTCGAACATCGAGACGGACATGATCGCCCGGGCCATAGTTCATCAGCTTTCGCTGATGGGTGAGGGAGAGGAGGACGAGGGCGTGACACTCGAAACGTTGCGCAAAGCGGGGTTTACGTAGGGTCCGCTACTGCGGACCAATCAGAGGCGCGATGTGACATAGGTCCGCAATGGGTCCGCAATAGCGGACCCTACGGGCCTGCCCCCACCCGCCTCCCGAAGATCACCACGTCCCGCTCCAGGCCGTCGAGGTCCGCTACCCCCGGAAGGCAGGCCCAGCGTTCGAAACCGAACTTCTCGTTGAGCCTGACGCTCGCCTCGTTATGGGCAAACACAAAGCTCAGCAGCGTCCGCACCCCCAGCTTCGGGCTGTGGTCGATCATCCTACCGAAAAGCAGCGCGCCCAGGCCGCGGCGGTGGAAGCGGGGATCGATGTAGAGGCTCACCTCGCGCGTGCCGCGGTACGCCGGCCGGCCGTAAAACGGCGAGAGGCACACCCACCCGGCGATCACCTCCCCTTCCAACGCGACCCACAGCGGATTCATCCCCGGACCGTGCTTGTGGAACCAGTCACGCCGGCTCTCGACTGTGACGGGTTCGAGGTCCGCCGTCGCCAGGCGCGAGGGGATCGACGCGTTGTAGATCGCCACGATGGCGGGCAGATCCTCCTCCCGCGCATCACGGATCAGCCAGGGGCCCACGCGTTCGTCCATACACATGTTCTATCACGCGGCCCATCACCGCTCCATCGCTTCTCAGCGACTGATCACGTCTCCGCGGGCATCGATGACGAACGGGTGGCCGCATTCGGGGCAGTGGCGCGAGTCCCCCAGGTCGCGAAGGTCGTACTGGCAGCGTCGGCACCGGCCGACGTGGGAGGTCGCGCTGGTGGCCGCGTAGACGAGAAGCCAGATCGTCAGCGTCAGCGGAATCAGCACCAGCAGCGAGAACACCAGACCGATCAGGAACCCTATCACGGAGAATTGTAGCCGGCCTGGGGCGCGGGGAGCGGTAAAACGGCTCTTGGGTGAACGCCCTTCATCGGGTAGAATGCCCGCCCCGCGGCAGCCGGACAGGACCGAGCGCGGGCGGCGATCAGGGGCACTTCATGGGCATGTGGTTCGTCCGACGATTGTGGGTCGGTGCGATGATCGGCGCGGCGGGTCTGTCCGCAGCCGCGTCGCAGGGGGCCTACCTGAGCGAGATATGGCTTGGCGAGGCGGTCGTGCGGACTTCGCACGATGCGACGCCCGCGCCGGTCGGGCCGCTGATTGAGATCGCCGGCATTGACCGTCCCGGTCCCATGGACCTGGTGATCCTGGATGCGACGGCTCAATCCGCCAACTACGGCCGCATTTTGCAGGTCATTCCGTTCAGCCCGATAGGGGAGATTCACACCGTCACCGGGGGGCAGGAGGAGGGTGAGGCGCTGGCGTTCCTGAACGTGCTGGGGGAGGTGGGCAGGCGGTCGATCGTCCTGTTTGCGGGTCGGACGGGTCTTTCGCCACTGGATGGGAGCATGTTTTCGGTAAGCGATCGTGTGGCGACGGTTCCGCTGGTGGACGTGGTGACCTTCGGCGATCCGGGGAGGACGCGGGCGCTGGGGCTTGAAGTGGTGCTCGACGCGACGGAGGCACAGGTGCTGATTCGGCCGATGACACCGCTGTTCGAGCCGATGCAGGAGTGGCTGAGCGGTCCGGTGGACCGGATGGGGCGTTTGACGGGCGAGGCGCGAGGGTATCCGACGAGTCCGGGACGGATGAACGCGGTTCTGATCGGGGCGCACGCCCCGGAGCCGTCGTCGGGGTTCCTGTGCGGCGTGCTGGGGATCCTGGCGGCCGCGAGGCGCGGGCGTGGCTTGAAGCGGGGTTTGCGCCTATGATAAAGGGTCTGATGCTTCGCGGGCGGGGTGGGCGGTGGCCGAACCCGCCGAGGTCTGGAACGTGGAAACGACGGTGGAGCACCCATTGAAAGATAATGCCCAGGGCAGCGTGTTCGAGCGTGTTGAATCGTTCATTGAGCGGATTCGCCCGGCGATTCAGTCGGACGGTGGGGACGTCGAGCTGGTCGAGGTGACGCACGACGGGGTGGCGAAGATCCGCTTTCATGGCGCGTGCGTGGGATGTCCCTCCAGTTCGATAACGCTGCAGATGGGGATCGAGCGGAACCTCTGCGAGAAGGTTCCGGAGGTCACAGCGGTCGAGCAGGTTCCTTAAGCGGTCTCAAGGGGACGGACCGTGCGGTCAAGGAAGAACGCGATCAGACCACAGACGCATCCACAAAGTGTGACCGTCCCGGGATCGAAGAGCGATCCGTCGCGCCCGCCGGCGATCGGCGCTCAGCTTCGCGGCGCTGTTGACCGATGAACCAGAGGGGATGGTTGGCGGGCAGGCCACCGGCCGGGCCCAGGGATGGCAGGCGGAAGCGCCGGCCGAGCGGCAAGGAGAGCCCACATGCTCGCACTGACTCGACGGGTTGGTGAAGAAGTGATCATCGGCGACCCCCGCGAACCGCTGGGGGTGATCCGCGTGGTGGACATCCACGGGGACAAAGTCCGCCTTTCGTTCGACTTCCCCAAAGAAACCGCGATCAACCGCAGGGAACTGGCCGAGCAGAAGCTCAAGGCGATGAACGAGCAGTCCGGTCCGAAGCAGGAGTAGGGGGGGCGGGATTGCCG
>JBGTFI010000566.1:0-20651 GCA_041747335.1 Phycisphaeraceae bacterium
CGCTCGTGCGTCACCGTGTCGCTCGCCGTCCGCGCCGTGGCCCGGCTGCCTTCGATCGATCCGCCCGTCCACCATCCCAGATAGAGCAGCGCCAGCGCCATGAACGCCACCGCCGACCACGCCAGGTTCGCCCGCTGGCGGGCGTACTTGAGCTCTGCCTGCGATCGCTCCATCTGCTGCTCAAACTCATCCGCCATCCGATTGGCCAGCGCCACGCTCGGAAGCGCCATGCGCTCGAAGTGCATCAGCATCGTCGCCTGAGGGTCGGGCGTCTGCGCCCTCGGCTCCGTAAGGATCTCAGGATCCCGTGCCGGTTCCGTCATCGGGCTCTCCGCACGCTCCTTCACCCCTGCCGCCGGACCGCCACGCCCGTCAACCACCGTATCCACCTTCTCTGATGCCCCAGCGGCCGCGGGTTCACTCGGCCGCGCTGCCTCCCGCGGACGCGCTGAGTTCTTGCGCGGCGTCGTCAGGCTTGAAAGAATCTCGCCGATGGTCAGGTGATCGTTCATGGCGCGGTTTATCGGGCCGACGGAACCCCGCGGTCTCATCGGCCCACCCCGCCCCGCCCCGTGAATCTTCCCCCCGCCCGTTGCCCTCCTCCGCCCGATCGGCGACAATCCCATGCCATGTCGCGATCCTCAATCCCCCTCCGCCTCCCGCCCGCTCGCGCCGCCGCGATCCCCTTCGCGCTGGCGCTGTTCCTTACCGGCTGCACCCTCAATCAAAGCCCCGTCGCGGAACTCTTCGACCGGATCACCCCCCCCTCCCCGCGGGAGGTCGCTTCCGAGGCCTTCGATGTCGATCCTGATGTCCGCCGCAGAAGTGTCGCTCAGCTCAGCGCCGCGCCCTTCGGCGGCGAAGAGCCGTACCTCCGCCTCTACCGCCTGCTGGTCACGGACCCCGATGACACCGTCCGCGCCGCCTGCGTCAAGGCCCTGGGAACCCACGGAGAGGCCCAGGACACCGAACGCATCGTCGTCCGTCTGGCCGACGACTCCTCCATCGTCCGCTGGGAGGCCGCCCAGGCGCTTCAGAAGATTCATCACCCCGCGGCGGTCGATCCGCTGATGCGAACCCTCATCAGCGATCCCGATGCTGACGTGAAACAGGCCGCCGCCATCGCCCTGGGCCAGTATCCCCGCCCCGCCGTCTTCAACGCCCTCGTCCAGGCCCTCGAAGACCCTCAGTTCAGCGTTGCCGCCGCGGCGCGAACGTCGCTCACCACCCTTACAGGCCAGGACTTCGGGACCGACATCAATCGCTGGTTGACCTACGCCGAAGAGAACTCCGAGACCGTCTTCGCCCGGCAGACCCAGTACACCTGGACCCCCTTCGACAAACCACCGACCCTCCTGCAGCGCCTTCAGTTCTGGAAACCGCGCGAAAAACCCGTTCCGCAGGTGCCGGTGGGCTATTACCAGGATGGGGCAGAGCAGGGCGAACAGAGTTCGGGTTCGTGATCAGGGGTGCATCACCCACGCGGCCGCAACCAGCTCATCCCGACCGCCCGTCCGCACCGCCGTGTGAAACCCGCCGCGCAGCGAAGCGCTCGACCAGGTCCCGTCCGGCTTGAGCGTGATCAGCGCCACCTGGTGCTCGGGCTGAAGGCCGTAGCTTTCATCGACGCGCTCGATGACCTCCCTGGCCGCCGCCGCCGCCGATGCCCCGCGACGCATCGATTCCACCGCCAGGAAGCACCCGCAGATGCCCATGATCAGTTCGCCGTTGCCGGTGGCGACGGCCGCGCCCCCGCGCGGATCAACGTACATCCCGTGCCCGATGATCGGTGAATCCCCCACCCGCCCGGGCACTTTGAACGCCCACCCGCTGGTCGAACACGCCCCGGCGAGCACGCCCGCCTCATTCATCGCCAGCACGCCGACGGTGTCGTGCGTGCGGTTGTGGGGCAGATCCTCATCGCGCAGCACCTCAGGCCGGGGCGCCGCGCTGTCGGAGCCGCCGCCGGGATGCTGTTCTTCGATGTTCGCGGGCGGCAGATAGCTCTTCTCGTTGTCGAGGGCCGCCTGGGGGTTCTCCTCGATCCACTTGCGCCACGCCGCCCGCGAGCGCTCCGTCGAGAGGTCCGTCGGTTCCAGCCCGCTGAGCTTGGCGAAGCGATCGGCGCCATCCCCCACGAGCATGACGTGCGGCGTCTTCTCCATGACCAGCCGTGCGATCGTGATCGGATGCTCAAACCGTCGGACATACGCCACGCTGCCGCATTTGGCCGGCGAAAGCATGATCGAGGCGTCGAGCGTCGTCTGCCCGGAACGATCCGGAAACCCGCCCTTGCCGACGGACATGTTCCGCTCGTCCGATTCAATGATTCGGCAGGCCTGCTCGACGGCATCAAGGGGAGACCGGTCGCCGTCCGTCAGGTGCGGCCAACCGGTTTCGTTGGCTTTGCGTCCGAACGACCACGTACTGAGCATGATCGGTGTGGGCATAAGGATAATTATACACGTTGCTCCCCAACGAGCCGCGGGCATGGGCAGACGGACCAGTTACCCCACGAGACACCACCGCGCCCGCCAGAGCGCCGGGCCCACGCGGATCAGCTCCACCTCGCCGCGCGCCCCGTGGAACTGAAGGTCGATGACCGCGCGCGAAGCGGTCCAGAGTATCGGGATAAACCAGCCTTCGTCGACGCGGGCGACCCAGCCGCGGCTGGGGGACTTGGTGGGGCGGCGCGAGGCCTCTGCCCCAGGCGCCCGGTCCAGCAAGCCCTGATATCTCAGATACCGCGTCCGATGGGGCGCCAAAGGGATCAGACCCCAGCTCTCAAGCGTCGGCCAATCCCAACTGGGGCGCGTGGTCCGGGCAGTCCAGAGGCGCGCTTCCGGGTCGTGGCCCATCCTTGGATCCCCCAGCAGCCAGTCGTAGTGCGACCCCGCGGGCGCGGCGTGGCGCAACAGCACCGTCGGCCAGGTTCTGGGGGTGGGCTGGGGCATCGGCGTTTGGCGCTTGTCACTGCGGGCGCGGGGTCTTATGCTGCGGAAGCGCGGGGGGTTCAGTGGTCCATGTTGGTGGTTCATGTTGAATGAGACCTCTCAAGGATACCCGCATGTTTCGGACGCAACGATCTGCCGGTGCATCGACGGGCCTCGTATGGGGCGCTCTCCTGACGGCAGCGCTCCTCGCGGGGGCATGGGGTTGCGAGCGTCACCCGATCGTCAGCCGCACCGAACGCCAGCGCGGGTACGAGGCGCTGTACATCCAGGATCAGGACACCGCCTTCAACCACTTCAGGACGGCTGTGGAACGCGATGGAACCGACTGGAAAAGCCACCTCGAACTCGGCAGGATCTACCTGGACCGCGATCAACCGATCCAGGCGCAGCTCCACCTCGAACAGGCCCTGCGCCTGCGCCTGACCCAGCCCGAGCGGATGGAGATCAGCGACCTGCTGGCCGAATCACTCTATCGGCAGGGGCGGTACGGCGCGATGTACGCGATGCTCCGCGAGGCCAGCGACGAGTTCGGGAAGATCGAGGACTACCTTCGTGAGGGAGACTACAGCCTTAAGGCCGGGGACGCGGACGCCGCGCTCGTCGCCTACCAGAAGGCCGCGCGCTTCGCGAAGGAGGACGATCCCCGCCCGTACTACCGCATGGCGGACCTTTACGAGGCCGCGGGCGACCCGCGGAACACCGTTCAGATGCTGCGCTACGTCTATTTCTTCAAACCGGATGATCCCGATATCGCCCGCCGACTGCGGGCACACGGCGTGGTTCCGGGGCCGACGGTGGGGCAGAAGCCCCCGCGGGTCGAGGAGGAATTGGAGGGGATGTGAGTGTCCGGGGGAACGTGACTTGCCGGGACGCTCGGCCTAGGATTCTCCGGCATCATCTTCCGTACGCGGCGCGGTTGAAGTATTGAGAGCGCGCAAAGAAAAACCGGTCGTGGCAGAGGCAGCGGCGAGAGGGTCGTCCGCAATTCCTCTGACAACCGGTCTTGAACACGCCTGGCTTGGTCTTGGACGGCTCAACCGCTGCACGAGGGGTCGGCAGGAAACCTCGTCGCGTCGGTCGAAGGCCCACGCAGCCCCGTCCGGTCCATGCCGGGCGCTGTTTTTTTCGCCGCCGGCCCCCGGAAGGCCCCGGCGGAGATCAACACGTTTCTCACGGCAGAGGTCGCCCGCCGCGTCGATCCGTCCACCGCGGTTTTGAGGAAATCCGAGAAAAACTGGGGGAAGACGCCATCTGCCCCGTAGGGTCCGCTATTGCGGACCACCAGGGCGCAGGGCACTCCCTTGCGGCCGGCGAGGGCCGACACACCAGGGTTTGGTCCGCAATCGCGGACCCTACGGTTCGATGCGTGAGCCCAACAGTTCCAGAAACAGCGCCATCCACGCCGCGTGCGCGGGCCAGGCAGGCGCGGTCACCAGCTTCCCGTCGCGGTGCGCCTCCGCCCAATCCTTCGCCACATACCGCCCACCCGACGACTGAACTTCCGGCCCGCACGCCGGGTAGGCCGAGCATTCCTTTCCCTTGAGCACCCCCGCCGCCGCCAGCAGTTGCGCCCCGTGGCAGACCGCCGCGATGGGTTTGTCCTTCTCGCCAAAGTGCCGCACGATCGCCAGTACGCGCTCATTCAGTCGCAGATACTCCGGCGAACGACCGCCAGGGATCACCAGCCCGTCATACTTCGCCGGATCAACCTCCCCGAACGTCGCATTGAGCGTGAATCGGTGCCCGGGCTTCTCGGTGTAAGTCTGATCACCCTCGAAGTCGTGGATCGCCGTCTTCACAGCCTCTCCCGCCTTGCGATCCGGGCAGACCGCGTGAACCGTGTGCCCGACCATCTGAAGCATCTGGAAGGGTACCATCGCCTCGTAATCTTCCACGAAATCCCCCACCAGCATCAGAATCTTCTTCGCCGCCATGAGGCATCCTCCCATCGTGTCAGGATTGGCGCGGCGGATCGTCCGCGGCCAGATCGAACATCAGCAGTTCCGTCTCCTCGCGCATCGTCAGCGTCAGCGCCGCCGCGCCGTTCACCGCCGCCCCGTCGCCCTCAGCCAGCGATTCATCATCGATCGCAAGCGCCCCGCGCGCGACCTGGAACCACACAGCCCGCCCCACCGGAACCTCCAACCGCACCCGATGCAGCGCATCGAACCGCCCGACGCTCACCAGCGCATCCTGCTGGATCACCAGCGAATCATCCGCGCCGTCCGGCGATGCCACCGTGCGAAAACGGTTGCGAAACGAATCCGGATCAAACGCCCGCTGGTCGTACGCCGGCGCCAGACCGCGCTCGCGCGGGCGGATCCAGATCTGAAGCAGATGAACCGGCGCCGTGAGCGAAGCGTTGAACTCGCTGTGATAGATGCCCCGCCCGGCCGTCATCCCCTGAAGCTCATTGGGCTTCAGAACAAACTCGTGCCCCAGACTGTCCGCGTGCTTGAGCGCCCCATCAAGCACCCAGGTGATGATCTCCATGTCGCGGTGCGGGTGCTCGCCGAAGCCGCCGCCGGGCGCGATGCGATCATCGTTGATCACGCGCAGGGCGTGGAAGCCCATGTGGTGAATGTCGCGGTACTCGCCGAAGGAGAAGCTGTGGCGGCTGTCGAGCCATCCCAGGCGTGTCTGCCCGCGCGAGGAGGCCGGCCGCACGATCAACGCCGGGATGGGATCGGTGTCAGGCATGGCGTGTGATCTCGCGGGTCAGTCCAGCCCGACGCGCCCGCCGAAGAGAATCGGCTGGTAGTCATGCTCGACGTATTGCCGGTCTTGAAAACGGATGACCAGCGCCTTGGCAGGAACGAACACGCCCGAACGGCTCGGACGATAAATCCACGCGTCCTCCGTCTCTTCCGCCGGTGAACCAAGAATCAGCAGCGCTTCAGTCTTCGAAAGCCCCGGCCGCAAACGCCCCAGACGACTCTCCACCTCCTCAAGCGTGTACCGCTGGCCTTGAGGGGGCACGGGCTCGCCCGTCGCCGGGTCGATCGAGGCGCACGCTGACAAGAGCAGCAGCGTGGCGGGGAGAATGATCGCGGCAAGTACCTTCATCGGGCGCCATTATGGACCACCCGCCGCCCGCCCACAAACCGCCTTAGCCCTTTCCGCCTATAATCCACATCGTGACGTCTGGATGGTGAACGGGCATCCACCGTGGGGCTACACATGTTTCGACGCGGTCGGCCGGGAACCCGGCTGGACATCCTGCAGATCCCCGACGAGCTCACACGCTTTGAGCATTACTGGTTCATCCGCGAACACCTGGCCGCCAACAGGATCCAGGCCGTCTGCCTCGAACTCGCAGACGACCTCTCGGAGGGCGACCTCCTTCTGATGGACCGCGCCCTGACCCTGCCGCTGGATCACACGCAGGTCATTCAGAAACACGGCAACACCCGGCGGGTCACCAGCTATCTCGCGGCCGTCCACCACTGCCTGGCGCACGATGCGGCGCTATACAAGGTCCGCCACCGACGCAGAGGCCTGTTCGACCGCTGGCGACGCCTGGCGTACGTGCAGCGCGCCCGCCCCAAGGCGCAGGACAACCGCAGGACCGCGCGGTTTCTGCGGCACCGACTCAGCGGCAGGTGGTGGAACGCTTACATGCTCCGCTTCGACCGCATCGCCCACATCAAAGTCCCGCGCAAAGGCGAACCCCCACGCTTCCGCCTCGAAGCGATCGTCAGCAAAGCCGCCCAGCACGTCCACCTCGTGGAAGTCCACACGCAAACCATCGAACCGGTGCATCTGCTGCTGGGGCTGCCGCCGATTGAGGTGTGACCCAGCATCGGTGGGGCGGGCGTCCCGCCCGCCTCAGGCCGAAGGCCTGAAAAAGACAACACCCTGCGGCCGTCCGCGCGCGTCAGCAAGCGGAAAGGGGCGGATGGAATGCACGAATGCACGAATGACGAATGCACGAAAGAGAACCAAAGCGAGCCGCGCGCGTCAGCAAGCGGTTTCCCGCTCGAACTCACCACGCATCCGCGTGAAGCCAATCCATCCACGCCGGGCGGGCTTTGGGGTTGAAGTCATCGAGGAGCAGGTCCACGACAGGCGCCCCCGGAATCGCGGCGATGATTCCCCGACCCCCCGGCCGATTGGAGCGGGCGAAGGCATTGACGGCCGCGGCAAGGACGCGGAGGTCGGGAGCGGGTTCGGCGGCGAGCTGGGCGTCGGATTGGGGGAGGGTGGAGGAGGATTGCTGGGGGAGGGGGGGGAGCTGGTTGAGGAGGATGGAGATGGAGTCACTGCTGCGATTGGCGACCGCGAGGTCGGGGCGGCCGTCGCCGTTGAAGTCGCCCACCGTCACGAAGCCGGGGCGGCGACCGACGGCGAACCTTTGCTCGGTGGCGAAGGTTCCATCGCCGATGCCCAGCAGCACGGACACATCATTGCTGGAATAGTTGGCGGTGGCCAGGTCGAGGATTCCGTCGCCGTCGAAGTCGCCCACCGTCACGGAGTAGGGGCCGAAGAAACGGACGAAGAAGCGCTGCTCTTGCTGGAACGTTCCATCGCCATTGCCCAGCAGCACGGACACACTATCGTCGATAGCGTTTGCGGTGGCCAGGTCGAGAACACCATCCCCGTCGAAATCGCCCACAGTCACCGAAAGCGGTCTCGTACCGACATCGAAGCGTTGCTCGGTGGCGAAGGTTCCATCGCCGCGGCCCAGGAGTACGGATACAAACTCGCCGGAACGGTAGCTGTATCGGGTGGTGACGGCAAGGTCGAGAACACCGTCCCCGTCGAAGTCGCCCACCGCCACGGAGTAGGGACTATCACTGGCAGCACCGAATTGTTGTTGGGGCTGGAACGTCCCATCGCCGTTCCCCAGCAGCACGGACACACCGTTGTTGGAGGAGTTGGCGGTGGCCAGGTCGAGGATTCCGTCGCCGTCGAAGTCGCCCACCGTCAAGGAGTAGGGACTGCGACCGACATCGAAGCGTTGCTCGGCTCCGAACGATCCATCCCCGCTGCCCAACAGCACGGAAACATCGCCGCTGGCGTTGGCGGTGGCCAAATCGAGGATTCCATCCCCGTCGAAATCGCCCACCGTTACCGAAAGGGGTGTCGAACCGACAGCGAGGCGTTGCTCGGCACCGAAGGTCCCATCGCCGTTCCCCAGCAGAACGGACACGTCTCCGCTAGAACGGTTGGCGATGGCCAGGTCGAGGATTCCGTCGCCGTCAAAGTCGCCCACCGTCACTGAGCTGGGCCTGTCACCGACGGCGAAGCGTTGCTCGGCGGCCATGGTTCCATCGCCGCTCCCCAGCAGGACCGTAACGTGGTCGTCGGAGAAGGAGAAGTCGTCACTGTTAGCCGTAGCCAAATCAAGCACCCCATCCCCGTCGAAGTCGCCCACCGTCACGGAACGGGGGCCGTCACCCACGGCGAAGCGTTGCCCGGCGCCGAAGGTTCCATCGCCGTTGCCCAGCAGCACGGACACATCGTCGCTGGAATAGTGCGCGGTGGCCAGATCGAGGATTCCATCCCCGTCGAAGTCGCCCACCGTCACGGAGCTGGGTCTGTCACCGACAGCGAAGTATTGCTCGTCGGCGAAGGTTCCGTCACCGTTGCCCAGCAGCACGGACACGTCCTCGCTGGCAAAGTTGGCGGTGGCCAGGTCGAGGATCCCATCCCCATCGAAGTCGCCTACCGTCACGGAGTAGGGGCCGAAACCGACAGCGAAGTATTGCTCGGCGCCTAAGGTTCCATCGCCGTTCCCCAGCAACACGGACACATCGTTGTCGGCGTTGGCGGTGGCCAGATCGAGGATTCCATCGCCGTTGAAGTCACCCACCGTCAAGGAGCGGGGTCTGTCACCGATGACGAAGATTAGCTCGACGCCGAAGGTCCCATCACCGTTCCCCAGCAACACGGACACATCGTTGCCGGCGTTGGCGGTGGCCAGATCGAGGATTCCATCGCCGTTGAAGTCGCCCACCGTCACAGAGTTGGGGCTGCCGTTGAGATGGAAGCGCTGCTCGACACCGAAGGTCCCATCGCCGCTCCCCAGCAGCACGGACACATCGGAATATTGATAGTTGGCGGTGGCCAGGTCGAGGATGCCATCCCCGTTGAAGTCGCCCACCGTCAGGGAGACGGGGTTGGCACCGACGTCGAACTTCTGGCCTGGGAATAATGGACCCGGGCCCTCTGGCTCGCCCCCGCCCCCCGCCAACCTCGCCTCAAATGGCCCCACATCAAACGCGTCGAACTCTCCGCTGCCGTCCATATCCCCCACCACCTGAGGGTCCACACCCGGAAACGCCGCCTCGAACGTCGCCGGGTCGGCCAAGGCCAGCTCGAACGGCGCGACGTCAAAAGCATCAAGTTCGCCGTCGGCGTTGAGGTCGCCGAGAATGAACCCCGACAGCAGCAATCGCGGTTCGAGCCGCTCCACCGACAGCCAGCGCCCCATCAACTTCGAACGCGGGCGGCCGGCTCGACGAAGATCCGACGCCGCGAACAAGCGGCGGCACCTTGCCGGATGAGGGTCAAGAAGAACATTCAGGGCAAAAAAGTCATCCATGTGAACCTCGATGCCTGAATCAGGCCGATAAAAGAAAGCTGCTTGGCGAAATGTTGCGGCCATTATACCGGACCCGGTGGATTCCCCAAGCCTTTTTCTCAGAAACTTTCACCCCTGTCCCTCCCCCCCTCCGTCGCTCCGTCGCTTCTCTCCCCCTTCGTCCCTTCGTGCCTTCGTGCCTTCTTCCCCCAGCCCCTCCGCCCCTCCGTGCCCTCTTCCCTCCGTCCCTTCCCCCTGCTATACTTCCCCACTGCTCTTTGACAATCGGGGCCGACTGGTATCGACCGGACAGGGAAGGTCGATCGTGGCGCGTCGAGGTGTACGCTGGCCTCGTTAAACCGCGTACAAAACCATAAATGCCAACAACGATGTTGCTGGCCGAATCGGCTTCGCGCCGGTTCGCATGGCTGCTTAATGCGGCCGCGTCGCACGCGGGTAGGTCCGTGACCTTCGTGCGGCGAATGCATGGCGGACTCGTCCAAAGGTGACGCCTTAGCGCCGGCGGACTAAAACTTACTCAGGCTGGGCCAACCGAACGCCGTCGCCGGCGGCCGGGAGGCCGAAACTAAATCGGCGACTACACGCGTAGAAGCGGTCGATTGACTGTCACGGGACGGGGGTTCAATTCCCCCCGGCTCCAAGTACTTGTCAGTTCAGGACTTACAGAAATATCCCGCAAGTTCCTGAACTGACTCGAATTGCGGCCTTCGGCTTCTGCCGGGGCCGTTTTTCGTTTCTTGCCACTTCCACCCCTTTCGTGCAGCTTCTGCGCCGCATTCTGCGCCGCCTGGGGCGCATGGGTTTTCGCCGCACGCTCGAAGAGTTCATCGGGCACATCGTTGGCGTAGTGCCGGCCGCTGATGGTGATGCTGTGGCCGATCCACTTGCTCACCGCGTACTGCGGGAAGCTCATCGCCCACTCCTTCTCGCACGACTGACGCAGCGTCTGCCACAGGCGCTCCCAGAGTTCAATCCCCGCTCGATCACAAATCGCCTCCACCTGCCGCTGCACCGCGCCTTTGCCGCGGATCGTGACCAGCCGCTGGTCTCCCTCTTCGCACTCGTCGAAGCGGTCTTGGAGCAGCTTCATCAGTTTGGGCGTGATCGGCACGAAGCGCCGCTCGTGGCCGGCGTGGTGCTCGGTCTTGGGGCTTCGCACGGTCAGCCGCGCCCGGTCGAAGTCCACATCCGCCCAGGTCAGCAGGTGGGACTCACTGGGGATGCGCAGGCCGGCGTACCGCGCCAGTCCAAAGAGGAGTCTCCACTGCGCGTTGGGGCACGCCTCGATGACCCGGTCGATCTCTTCGGGGGTGATGTAGCGGGTGTACCTGCTGGGCGTCGGGCCGGACTTGAGAAGTGCAAACGGGTTCTCGGCGATGAGCTTGCGCCGCACCGCCTCGGCGATCAGGGTCTTGGCGTTGCCGCTGTGCGTCTTGATCGCGGCTTCGCTGAGGCCGAGTTTCTTGAGGAATCCGCGCCATCCGGCCGCGTCCTGCATCGTGATGTTCCGCAGGGGAGTCTTCGGGTTGAAGTGGGCCAGGAGCTTGGTTTTGGTCTGCTCCAGCTTGCGCAAGCTTTCGGGCTTGAGGTCATCCCGCCGCTCGGTCAGGTACTGATCCAGCCAGCCCGTGAGCGTCACCTGGGCACGCGGCCGAGCCAGCCCCACGTTCGCCAGCTTGGCGTAGAGGGCATCATCCAGTCCCGCGAGCCAGCGGGCGGTCTCGTCGGCCGGGGAATGGCCGGTGAGCGTGGAGGAGACCAGGTCTTCGACCTTGACCTTCACCGACTCGGCCGAGCGGAGGGAAACCTTGCCCAGGCGGATGGTCTTGCGCTGGCCCTGGCCGTCAATGAACTGGATGCGCCTTCTGCCGTTGGGATCGTTGCTGATGCTGGCCATGTCTGTCTGATTCCTTTCCTGTCGTCCTAATTCAACTCACCAGGCCGCCGGCTGGCGAGGAGTAGTCCAACTCATTGCAATTCAATATTTTATCGTTTCTTCCTCACGCGACTTACTTCCAGCCCCAAGGCATCGAAGAGTTTGGCGATGTTTTCGCCGGTCATGTCCCGCTTGCCGGCCAGATACTCGCTGATGCGGTGCTGGCGGACCCCTGTCAAGGCCGCCAAGGCCATCTGGGTGACACCCTGCCGTTCCATGGCATCGTGGATCAGGGAGCGGAAGTCGGTCATCGGGGGTATTATACCGTTTATGGAATGGATGTCAAGCCCCCGTTTCCCTAATTCCATCTTGGGGGCGGTCCCATGGCCTCCACCTGATCCAGGGCGATCTTTTCCGCCGCGGCCAGGGGCAAACCGCCCTCGATCATGCAGGTCGCCACGCGCTCGCGCCAGGCATCGCGCATTGCCACGGCTCGACCTGGGTCGATTCTCCTCGCCTCGCGGATCAGTTGGGCGGCCCGTCGCCTTGCCGCGGCCCGTACTGAGTCAACCGATTCGACCTTGACCACCGTCGCGCCCAGATCGGCAAAGATGTCCTTGACCGCCTCCACAAGGGGCAACTCATCCCGTGAGGTGCCGGCGTTCTCCAGGAGACTCAGTTCCTGTTCGCTCCAGAGTGCCTTGCCGGGTGTCCTCGGTTCTGACACTGACAAATCTGACGAAACCCCCACTCTCGCCTCGTGCGGCGGGCTTGGCGCATTCTGGCGGGAGGTTTTGTCAGACTGCCTGTCACGGCGCAGCATGGCCAGGAGCGCCGGCTTGTTGGCTGTGATGAGTTGGGCCAGTTCCGGTGTCATGGCCGAGCGGGGTTGGAACCGGAGCCGGTCGCCCTCTCCCGCCTCCAGCGTGATGCCTCGTTTGACGAGCTCGGCCAGCAGTTCTGCCAACGCCGGGGTGACAACTTCGACTGCATGTTCCATGGTGCTCATAACTCACCCCATTCCGCATCGCCGCCCACGGCCAGCATGCCGGCCGGCTCTTTGGCGGCTTCCGGGGCGGGTCTGGATTCAGCGGGCGACTCCAGCACGAACAGCCTGGAAGGTCTTCCGCCGTCCGTTCCCGGCGTCGAGTCTTCCCATCGACCAAGGCCTGCCGAGATCAGTTCCTCAAGCTCGGCCTTGGCCTCCTTGGCTGTCTTCTTGGACCGCGACCGCTGCCAATCGCGAACGGTCACCTGTCCGCCCCGGCGCTCGATGAGCGCGACCAGGTGTCGTCGCGTGGCGGACTGCTCATCCTCCCCGAGCATGGCATAGACCCGCTCGGCCTCGTGCGCGAACCAGCGCGAGAGCGTGATGCCCGCGGTCATGCTGCGGGCGTCAATGTCCTGTCCCACCTCTTCTCCGGCTGCCTGACGGACCAGGTGATGCACCAGCGCGAAGCGCGGGGCGTAACCCTCCAGCTTCGCCCAGGCCGCGGCCAGTTCGCCGGTGAGGTCGGCCTGCTGGTCATTGTGCTCGTTGTAGAAGTCGATCCAGACTCGCGTGGCGTCGTTCGCCAGGAAGACCAGAGCGGGCCTCGGCTCGCCGTCTTCATCAAGTGCGGGTTCCAGGTTCCGCAGCGCCTCGAAGATTCGCTTCTGCGCCTCCAGGGACTCAGAGGTAACGTCCGCCTCACTCCAGCGCTTGGCTCGGCGGGGTGGCATGATGAGGAGCAGTCGCGCCATCATGCCGCTGTCGCGGTGCTCCTGGCCCATGGCGCGGCGGAGGATGCCCGGTTGAATACCGCCTACCAGCGACACCGCCGCCTGCGGGACATAGGTTGTCCCGCTGGTCTTGCGATCGACCACCAGCGCCCGTCCCCCGAACATCTCCAGCCACTTGGCCGCCTCACTGCCCTTGGATCCCGAGGCGCTGGTGTACCGATCGAAGTGCAGCCAGCCGGCCAGCTCATCCCGGATCACCAGCATCCCGCGCGGGTTCTGTTGCAGAAGCATCGCCAGCGCTTCGATCGTGGCATCGTCAGTCCAGGCCCGTTTGCAGATGGGGCGCTCGGGCTCCGCTGGAGGGTCGCTCGCGCTATTAGTGTTCTTTTTTGCGTCCCTCTCCCAGGCTTTGAGTTCGGCCTGGTACCGCTTAAAGTCGGCCTCCCACTGTTTCATCGCCTCGGCGTGCTCGCGCATCTTGCGGTGCTGCCAGTCGCGAAGCGGCCGCATGGCCAGTTCGAGGGCCGGGCTTTTCATGCTGCCCGACTCGCCGATCATCGCGCCCCAGAGGATCGCCGGCTCGGTCCAGGACTTCTTCAATCGAATGCGCCGTGTGTTGCCGATCGCCGAGGCATACGCCACCAGCAGTGGCAGCGCGAGGAAGGAAGAATCACACCCCATGGCCGCGGCACCCTCACGGACGAACGAGGCCACCGTCTCGGGCAGGGCGTCCACCGGAAAAGGTACGAACGGCTCGATGACCTGCGACGGAGTTGTGGAGGGGCTTTCGTCTTCCTCTACCTCGATGTCAGGATTGACCGGCTCGGATCGACTGACCATGGTCTCGACGTGCTTCCTGGCCGCTTCGGAGTCGCCGTGGTGCATCTCCAGAAAGTCCGCCATGTCACCCCTAGGTGGAAGCCCCGGAAGACGCACCACACGGACCGTCGGCCGGGGGGTGAGTTTCAGGAGACACGCCGTGACATCCGCCGCGTACTTCTCTCCGGCCTCGTCGTTGTCGGGCAGAATGATGACATCCCGCCCGGCCAGAGGCGACCAGTCGGCTTTGCGGGCGCTCTTGCTGCCATGCGGTGAAGTGGTCGCGGTCAAACCGGTAGATCGAGCCGCTTCAGCCGCCTTCTCGCCTTCGCACACATAGACCGTCCTCGTCGCTTGCATCACCTCCGGCAGGCGATAGAGGGGGCGCGGCTCGGCCATGCCCCGGATACACCAGCCTCTCTTCACCGCGTCATAGCTCACCGGCCGGATGTCCTTGCCATCCCCCTTGTCCCAGCGGATCACCATGCCCACCGGCTGGCCGTCGGCATCGTGGTAGGTCCAGTCGGCCGAGCGCTTTCCATGACGACGCTCCAGCACGGCGATCGCCTCCTGGGCACTCGCATAGACCTTTGCCTCCTTGCCCTTCCCGTTCGTGAACGATCGTGAATCACCGTTCCCGCCGGCGCGATCGGGCATGAGGTCCGCCAGGGTAAGGCCCAGGGATCGGACGATCTCTTCCGCCGTGCATCCCGCGTGACACTTGAGCAGCGCCCGCCCGTCATCTCCCTGGGCGATCGACAAGCTGGGGTTGCGGTCCTCATGGGCCGGGCACCGTGCCTGCCAGCTTGAACCGCTGCGCCTGGCATCGGGCAACTTCGCCAGCACCCGTTCGACAGCTTCACTCACCATGAGCGGCCTCCTCTCCGGTGGCCGGCGCTGCGAGCTGCTTCGCGCGGTCGATGAACGTCCTCAGGTCGGCAAGATCAATCCGCACCGACCGGCCAAACCGCACGGCCGGGAGTTCGCCGCGGTCCACCAGGCTCCAAACGGTTCGCTCGGTCACCCCCAGCCGCTTACCCGCCTCGCGGTAAGTCAGCAGCGCCTCCACCATCGTGCTTCCATGCGTACTCATATTTCACCATCCCTCCGTAGGACCCCCTGAGCTGCGATATGAGATTTCGCTCGCGCGTGGAACACCCATCGTCTTCCTCGAACGAAATGCCTTTGGCCAGCCCGGTGATTCTCTCAGTCAGACACAAATTCCGAACAAAACTACGCGAGCGCGTGCCATCCGACACTCGGATTAGAAACTACCGCGTCGCCACCCCGATTATCGGCTATCGAAACCAAATGAATGGTGCCGAAAGGTATGCAATGGTGTTGCACAATTCACACGATTTCGTTCGGATTGGATAGACATGAGACGCCGTCGTCTGTCAACCAGTGTCCTCCCTTGCGGCCTCGCAATGATTTTACGAGTTTCAGTTGTCGTAGTTTGGCCAAAGGCTGTTTCATCGCCCCAACTGCCGCACGACCGCCGTACACCTTGACGGCAATCTCCCTTTCGGTGATACGGTGGTCGCGGCTGATGGCCCCGCACTCTCGCATGACCTGAAGACATTCAAGTCCACGTTCCGGCAGTTCGCTCGGTACGGTCGCTGACGTCTTCGGCCGCTCAAACACAACATCATCGTCGCTGTCAGGGACCTCGCGCAGCAGATGCTCCACGTCAATCAGACACCCGCGTAACTTCTGACAACCTTCCGCGGTGGCTTGCAGGTCTGTGACCGACTCGGACCAACGTGCCAGTTCCTCCTCCTCCAGAATCCCAGCCGCAAGCCGGTTGTAGGAAAGAGAGGGCAGATCGTGAATCACCGCCATCACCACACACGCGAGCAGCCCACGCTCCACCTCGCTCGGCGCGGGCACATCGTCGCCGTAAACCATGTTCCCGATAAACGAGCCGGCCGCCAGCAACTTGCCGAGCTTGTCCTCCAGCGTATACCGCATCCAGAAACCTTCGCGACGCTTCCTGTCCCTCTTCTTTTTCTCCTCCTTGGGCAGGTCTACCCACGTCCAGCCAAGGCCGGGGCATCCCTTCGCCCGATCGCGCAGTTTCGCGTCCTCCTTCGCGGCCTCCAGAGCCGCCTCCCACTCCTCATCCACCGCTTTCACGAACTCCCGTAGCTTCTGCCGGACCAATTCCCGGCACTCCGGGTTCCGGGTCAGTTCGTGGACGCGCAGAGCAACTTCGGCGAGGTGATCGAGCATGGCGGGATTGTACAGTAGGGATACCTAGCTGACCTCGCTTGCATATCACAATCATTGGATGGGCCCCTGAATACGTAGAATGTTTATTTATAATAGGTTATAAAGATGATAGCAGCACATCTCCAACTGCAATGTGGCGTCGCCGGCAAACTGGCCGGCAACCGGGTATGCTTTTTGCGATGCTCGCAATGGTATCCCCGGATGCTCTGGATCAGCACGGCACCGACCATGAGAACCGGCTCGGTGCCGCCGGTTTTCGGCTGGGAGCCAAGGGTACGCACACGAGCCGCACCATGATGCTCGAAGAACTGCGGGCGGTGCTGACGCATTGTCCGCCCGATGCCGCGCGTGCGGAATACGTGGCGGCGATATCCGAAGACAACTGCCTTGGTAAGCGCACCACGGCGACGCGCAAGCTCTCCAGTCAGCGACTCTCGGAGTTGTACGCTCTCGATCCCAGGGTGCCACTTTTCCGGGTCATGCGGCGGTGCTGGTACGCGGACCGTGATGGGCAAGCGATCCTTGCACTCCTTCTGGCGCTTGCGCGGGACCCACTTCTGCGAGCGACCGCGCCGCCGGTTCTGCGAATGCGGTCCGGGGAGGAACTGGCGCGGCAGCAATTGACCGATGCGCTCCACCGGGTGGTCGGCAGTCGGCTCAGCGCGAGCACTCTCGATAAGGTCGTGCGGAACGCGGCTTCCTCCTGGACGCAATCGGGGCACTTGAAGGGGCGGGGCCGGAAGGTTCGACAACTCGTCACGCCAACGGCGATGACGACGGCGTTCGCTCTCCTGCTGGGGCACCTTGGCGGCAAACGCGGAGCGGCGCTCTTCGACTCGCTCTGGGCACAGGTGCTTGACGTTCCAGCCGGCGAACTGATGCATGTCGCGATGGACGCCCGGCGACTGGGCTTCATCGACATGAGTCAGTCGGGCGGCGTCATCGAAGTGGCCTTCTCACGGCTTCTGGCACCGGACGAAAGGCGGTAGGAAGTGGGAAGAATTGAGATCCTAGAAGCGCGGTATCGTCGCCATATCGGCGCGCCCTGGCAGCGCAACCTTGCCGGCGACCAGAAGGCGATCTTCGTGGTGTACCCGCCTGTCGATGAGCGGAAACTGCGGGCGCGGCTGGAACGCTTCGAGTTAACGACGACCGCAACCGGACACCGTTGGCGACAGGTGGACTTGACCGCGGCATTCGCGTGTTGGATGGTGGATACCGATTACCGCGATGCCTACTTTGAGGAGCCCGAAGCGCTGGCGATGAAGCTGCGGAGTGATTTCCAGCAATACGCGGCCAACCGGCTTCGCGAAGCGCTCGCGGCCGATGGAGCGGACGAGGACACGGTTGTCGCCGTCCATGGCGTGGCGTGCCTGTTCGGATTCACCCGTGTTTCACTGGTGCTCAGGGAGATCGTCCAGGACGTTCAAGGCCGACTGCTGGTGTTCTTCCCCGGTGAGTACGAGAACAACAACTATCGACTCCTGGACGCGCGGGACGGATGGAACTACTTGGCCGTGCCGATCACACTTCATAACGGGGTAAACGATTGATGAAGAATCGCGACCTGTTCCAACGTGATCCCAGCGTGGCACAGCTGCTCAACGACGGCGTGGCGTCGGTACGAGAGGCCGCGAGTGCCAAGGAAATCGAGACGCTCCGCTACGAGCTTGAGCACTTCGTGTGTGAAGGCCAATACGAGAGCGGCTTTATCCGTATCCTGGAGTCCTATCTTCACAACGCCAACTCAGCCACTCAACCGGCCGCATGGGTGAGTGGCTTTTATGGCAGCGGCAAGTCGCACCTGCTCAAGATGTTCCGCCATCTGTGGATGGATACCCGCTTTGACGACGGTACGACCGCTCGCGGCCTGGCCCGCCTTCCGCAGGAGGTGCAGGATCTTCTGCGCGAACTTGATACGCTGGGCAAGCGCAGCGGCGGGCTGCACGCCGCATCGGGTACGCTGCCTTCGGGCGGCGGCGAGAGTGTCCGCCTGTCCGTGCTGAGCATTGTGCTGGCCTCCAAGGGCCTGCCCGAGGCGCTGCCGCAGGCCCAGTTCTGCATGTGGCTCCAGAAGAACGGCCTATTCGACCGGGTCAAGGCGGTGGTGGAGTCGGCGGGTAAAGAGTTCTTCGGCGAACTGCACGACCTCTATGTCAGCCCGATCCTCGCCAAGGCCGTCCTCGACGCCGATCCGAGCTTCGCGTCCGACGTGAAAGCGGCTCGTGCCGCGCTGCGCTCGCAGTTCCCGGTGGTGGACAACCTCTCGACCAACGAGTTCATACGGCTGGTCCGCGAGGTGCTGGCCGTCGATGGCGAAATCCCCTGCACCGTGATCGTGCTAGACGAAATCCAGCTTTTCATCGGCGACAGTCCCACCCGTTCGACCGACGTACAGGAAGTCGCGGAGGCGCTCTGCAAGCAACTCGACAGCCGTGTCCTGCTGATCGGCGCGGGTCAGACAGCCCTGGCGGGCAACGACCCGCTGCTCCAGCGCCTCTCGGGGCGGTTTACCATCCCCGTGGAACTCTCTGACGCCGACGTGGAAACCGTCACCCGCCGCGTGGTGCTGGCGAAGAAGGCCGACAAGCGCAAGGCCATCGAAGACACGATCAACGCCCACGCCGGAGAGATCAACCGCCAGCTTGCCGGCACACGCATCGCGGCGTGCGCGGAAGACCGCGACATCATCGTGGACGACTACCCGCTGTTGCCGGTCCGCCGGCGCTTCTGGGAGCACGTGCTGCGCAGGGTGGACGTGCCCGGCACGGCCAGCCAGCTTCGCACGCAACTCAAGGTTGTGCATGAAGCCGTCCGCCAGACCGCGGATATGGAATTAGGTACGGTTGTTCCGGCGGACCTGATCTTTGAGCAATTGCACCCTGACCTGGTCCGCATGGCGGTCTTGCTGCCGGAGATTGACACAACAATCCGTAACCTAGCTAAGGATGGCACCGATGGCCTGCTCGCCCAGCGGATTTGCAGTCTGATCTTCCTGATCCGCAAGCTCCCACGCGAGGCCGTGTTTGACATCGGCGTCCGGGCGACACCGGAGATGCTGTCCGATCTGCTGGTGAGCGATCTGTCGAACGACGGGACGCAGCTCCGCAAAGACATTCCCCGTATCCTCAAGAAGCTGGAAGATGCGGGTACGCTCATCAGGTTGGACGATGAATACAGTCTCCAGACGCGCGAGAGCAGCGAATGGGACCGCGAGTTCCGCAACCGCCAGACGCGGCTGAACAGCGACCTGACCTCCATCACCAGCAAGCGCGGCGCGCTCATCAGCGCCGCGTGCGATGACGCGCTCAAGGGCATCAAACTCACGCAGGGCAAATCGAAAGAGTACCGGAAGCTCGCAGTCCACTTCGGCCCGGACGCGCCGCCTACCGGCGGCAGCGACATCCCTGTCTGGGTTCGCGACGGCTGGGGTGAACGAGAGAACACCGTCGTCCACGATGCCCGTGCCGCCGGAAGCGACTCGCCCATTATCTACATCTTCGTGCCCAAGGCCAGCGCCGACGAACTCCAGAGGGGTATCGTCGAGTACGAGGCCGCCAAGTCCACGCTGGACTTCAAGGGCACGCCCACCACGCCCGAAGGCCGCGAGGCCCGCGACGCCATGGCCACGCGCATGGCGGCAGCGATAGCTACCCGCAACCAGATCGTGAGCGACGTGATCGACCGCGCCAAGGTTTTCCAGGGGGGAGGCAGTGAGCGGTACGAGTTGAATCTCATCGCGAAGGTTGAGGCGGCCGCCCAGGCGTCGCTCGACCGGCTCTTTCCTAGTTTCAAGATTGCCGATGACAACCGCTGGGACAACGTCATCAACCGCGCCAAGAACGGCGACGAGGCGGCTATGTCCGCGGTGGACTGGACCGACGCGCCCGAAAAGAACCCGGTCTGTGCGGCCGTACTCTCGCAGGTCGGCTCAGGCAAGCGCGGCAAGGAAGTTCGCGATGCCTTCGAGGCAAGCCCCTACGGATGGCCGCGCGAGGCGGTGAACGCCGCGCTCATCGTGCTGCACACCACCGGACATCTGCGCGCCACCCACAAGGGCGCAACACTGGCACCAAAGCAACTGGACCAGTCGAATGTTTCCGTGGCCGACTTCCGTGTCGAGACGGTCACGATCAACGCCAAAGAGAAGATCAAGCTCCGAAAGCTCTTTCACGATGCCGGGGTGGATTGCAAATCCGACGAAGAGATCGCCAAGGCCCCGATCTTCCTGGCGCGACTTGCAGAACTGGCCGAGCGTGCCAGCGGTGAGCCACCCCTGCCCGCCCGCCCGACGATGGACCACCTCGATACGCTCCGCAGCTTCGGCGGGGTCGAACAACTGGCCGAAGTCCTCAAGGCACACGACACGCTCGCCCAGCAGGCCAAGGACTGGGGCAAGCTGGCCGAACTCGCCGCCAAGCGCAAGCCCGCGTGGGAATCGCTCTGCACGCTGCTCAAGCACACCGAGCGGCTGCCGGAAGCCGACGAACTTCGCAAGCAG
>JBGTFI010000567.1:0-1773 GCA_041747335.1 Phycisphaeraceae bacterium
GCCCCGGGTTTCGGCGCGGTCTGGTCTGGTCCACCCTTGCGGTGGTCGCGGCGGCGTTTCTGGCGTTTCGATCCCCCACCAGCGGGAGCGACCCCGAAGCCGAAGCGCTCTGGACCGACGACGCACCGGGTGCGTTCGCCCGTGCCAAGGCTGACGGGCTGCCGATGGTCATCGACTTCTACGCCGACTGGTGCGGTCCCTGCAAGCAGATGGAACGCACGACGCTCCGCGACCGCGCGGTCATGGCGGAGCTGGCGAAGTTTGTGGCGATCAAGGTGAATGTCGATCACCGGCCGGAGCTTGCCGAGCGCTACGGGGTTCGCGCGATTCCCACGACCGTCGTCGCGGATCCATCCGGGAAGGTGATCGACCAGGGCGTCGGAATGCTCGATGCGCGGGCTTACCTGGCGCTGCTCGCCACCGCACGGGGCGAACCGTCCCCGTAGCGCGGGCGGTGGGGCCGATCTTTCGCCTTCTCAATCCGAAACTTCGTCCGACGCCGAACCGTTGCGTCAAAGGCGAGCGCTATTTTATTCCGGCGATAACACCCTGCTAATTCATGTGTTAGCTGTTCGCGGGGCACGGCATGGGGCGCGATCCTTGACGCGCCTACCGGTTTTTGTGTAATGATACCGTACATTTCGTGGATTCTTCATGGAGGTGACCGTGACGCAACTGCGACTGGAGACGCGCGATCTCGCGCGATTATGGACGCAGGCGCAGCCGTCGGTCGCCGCATTTGTGTATGCCTTGGTGCCGAGTTTTCACGACTCGGAGGACATCCTTCAGAACGTGGCATCGACGCTCGTGGACAAGATCGACCAGTACGACCCCGCACGCCCGTTTCTTCCCTGGGCGATCGGGGTGGCGCGGTACGAGGTGCTGCGTCACCTGCAGTCGCGCGGGCGTGATCGTCACGTTTTCGGCGACGAGGTGCTCGAACGTCTCGAAGAAGCCTGCGCGGAGGTCGGTCAGGAGCAGGAATCCCTCAAGGAAGCGCTGGACAACTGCCTGCGTCACCTGGAAGGCCGCTCGCGCAAGTTGCTGGAGTTCCGATACCTGCATGACCTTAAACCGCGGCGGATCGCACAGCAGCTCGGGCTGACGGATAATTCCGTCCGCGTCATGCTGCACCGCATCCGATCGGCCTTGCGCCGTTGCATTGAACGTCGAATCGAGCTGTGGAGAACGCAATGATCGAGGACGGCCCGGCCCTGGTGGGCGTCTATCTCGAAGGGGAGCTCACGCCCGAACAGGCGGCGCGCCTGGAGCGCTGGCTGCTCGAATCGCCCGAGCACCGCCGGGTGTTTATGCGCGAGGCGTTCATCCATCGGCGTCTCTTCGATGCGATCCGCGGCGAATCCGCCCGGGACGTGCTTCTGGGCGGTCTGGAGGTTGTGGCGTCCGATTCCGATCGTTCGGCTGAGGCCCGGTCGCGTGCGACGAACGAACTGGCGACCATTGCTTGCGGGAGTGATCCCGAATCGGAGATCTGCCCGACCTGTGTCGCGCCCGCCCTCGTGCGGCCCTCGTCGCCGCCATTCGAGGGTTCGCGTCATCCTCGGCGGGCGAGATCCCGTCGAGTCTTCAGCGCTTTTGGCGTCACGATCCTCCGCAGCGATCGCGAGGTCAGCCCCCGCTCGGACCGCTGGAGAAAGTGGGCCGGCGCCGCGCCTCTGGCTGCGTGCGCCGCGGTGCTGCTCCTGCTGCTGATTCCGCTTCGATCCGGCCTCCCGCCCGATCCCCCGCCCCCGCCCCCGGCCATCGCGGTTG
>JBGTFI010000568.1:0-6476 GCA_041747335.1 Phycisphaeraceae bacterium
CTGGAAGGTGCCATCCCCGACGCCCAGCAGCACCGACACGTCGTTGGAGGAGCGGTTGGCCACGGCCAGGTCGGCCACCCCGTCGCCGTTGAAGTCGCCCACCGTCACGGACCGGGGCCAAGTGCCCGCGGCGAAGCGCCGCTGGGTCTGGAAGGTGCCATCCCCGACGCCCAGGAGCACCGACACGTCGTGGGAGACTTCGTTGGCCAAGGCCAGGTCGGCCACCCCATCGCCGTTGAAGTCGCCCACCGTCACGGAGTGGGGCCAAGTGCCCACGGCGAAGCGCCGCTGGGCCTGGAAGGTGCCGTCGCCGACGCCCAGCAGCACCGACACATTGTTGGATGAGACGTTGGCTACGGCCAGGTCGCTTACCCCGTCGCCGTTGAAGTCCCCCACCGTCACGGACAAGGGATCGCTGCCCGCGGCGAAGCGCTGCTGGGCCTGGAAGGTGCCATCGCCGACGCCCAGCAGCACCGATACGTCGTTGGAGTGCCAGTTGGCCACGGCCAAGTCGCTCACGCCATCGCCGTTGAAGTCGTCCACCGTCACGGACCGGGGACTGCTGCCCGCGGCGAACTTCTGACCAGGGAATAGCGGCCCGTCAGCCGCTCCTCCCCCACCCCCCGCCAACCGTTCCTCAAACCCCCCGACATCAAACCCGTCCACCCCCCCGTCCCCGTTCACATCCCCCACCGCCAGCAGGTCCACCCCCGGAAACTCGGCCTCGAACGCCGCCGGGTCGGCCAGGGCCAGCTCGAACGGCGCGACATCGAACGCATCCAGCACCCCGTCCCCGTTCATGTCTCCCAGTACCGGGGCGGCCGAGAGCAGCAGCCGCGGCTCCAGGGGTTCGAGCAGCGGGAATCGCCCCGGCCGGGCGCGGACGAAGCCCCGGCGCCGAACACCATGAGAAAGCCCCCGCCACGACCCTTCTCCAATAACACCATGCCCGGCCATGCGCTGCTCCATCCCGCGCTCGAAAAAGGGAACCTCGGAACTCCATACCATGATACCCGATGGCCCCGAAAACCCAAGCGGAAAAACACCCCCTGAATCAAGTTCACCCCCTCCCGGCCGGCCTGGAAGCGTCTCGCGCCCCGACTTGCCTCCACCCCCCGGTTTCCTCTACCATCCGCTGCTCGAAACCCCCGGCCCCCGGCCCCCGGATCCCGGCCCCCGGGCCCCTGACCCCCAATCCCTATTCCCAAACCCCTACCACACCCTGCCCCATGAAAATCAACACCGACGAGATTACCCAGATCATCAAGCAGGAAGTCGAGCGCCACGGCGATGTGCTCGAGGTCGCCCAGGTCGGGCAGGTGGTCGAGGTCGGCGACGGCATCGCCCGCATCTACGGCCTGTCCAAGGCGATGGCCGGTGAAATGCTCGAGTTCGAGGTCGGGGATGGCCTAACGGTCAGCGGCCAGGTGTTCAACCTTGAGCAGGACATCGTCGGCGCCGTCATCTTCGGCGACTACCTCAAGATCAAGGCCGGGATGACCGTCCGATCGACCGGCCAGCTCCTGCGGGTGCCCGTGGGCAAGGGCGTGCTCGGCCGGGTGGTCAACGCCTTGGGAGAGCCGATCGACGGCAAGGGGCCGATCGAATCCGATGAAACGCGCCTCATGGACATCATCGCCCCGGGCATCGCCGACCGTCAGCCGGTCACCCAGCCGCTCCAGACGGGCGTCAAGGCCATCGACGCGATGATCCCGATCGGCCGCGGCCAGCGGGAACTCATCATCGGCGACCGCAAGACCGGCAAGACGGCCGTGGCCATCGACGCGATCATCAACCAGCGCTACACCCACAAGACCGATGAGCCGGTCTACTGCATTTACGTGGCCGTGGGACAGAAGGAATCGACCGTCGCGGCCGTGGTGCAGGCGCTGGCCGAGAACGGCGCGATGGAGTACACGACGGTCGTCTCCGCTGGCGCCTCCGAAGCCGCGCCGATGCAGTACATCGCCCCCTACGCCGGGTGCTCGATGGGCGAGTATTTCATGTGGCAGGGCAAGCACGTCCTGTGCATCTACGATGACCTCTCCAAGCAGGCGGTGGCGTATCGCCAGCTTTCGCTGCTGCTTCGTCGCCCACCCGGCCGCGAGGCCTACCCCGGCGACGTGTTCTACCTCCACTCCCGCCTGCTCGAGCGGGCGACCAAGCTCTCGAAGGAAAACGGCGGCGGATCGCTCACGGCGCTTCCGGTCATCGAGACGCAGGAGGGCGACGTTTCGGCCTACATCCCCACGAACGTCATCTCCATCACCGACGGGCAGATTTACCTCGAGGCGGACCTCTTCTTCGCGGGGGTTCGGCCGGCGATCAACGTGGGCATCAGCGTCTCGCGCGTCGGCGGCAACGCCCAGATCAAGGCCATGAAGCAGGTCGCCGGAACCCTGCGCCTGGACCTCGCGGCCTACCGCGAGCTTGAAGCCTTCGCCCAGCTTGGCACGGAGTTGGACAAATCCACCCAGCGCCAGCTCGACCGCGGGGCGCGCATGGTCGAGCTGCTCAAGCAGCCGCAGTACGTCCCCATGGAGGTGATCGACCAGATCGTGCAGATCTTCGCCGGCACGCGCGGGTTCCTGGATGACATCCCGCTCAATCAGGTGCAGGACTTCGCCGCGAAGCTGGTCGAGCACTTCAAAGGCCCGGCCTCCTCGCTGCGCGAGGAGCTGGCGACGAAGAAGGCGTTCAGCGAGGCGCTTGAAGAGTCTTTCAAGCAGACCATCCGCGAGTTCAAGGGCGCCTACCGCGCGGGGCAGACGAACGCGGCCGCAGCCGAAGCCGCCGCCCCGGCGGAGGAACCCGAAGCGGTGGGGGCGTCGGCGTAAGAGAGGTTCACGACCGGCGTCGCCGCAATGACATCATCAACGCGAATGCGCCCAGGGTGAGCGTCGCGGGCTGGGGGATGGGGATGGCGTGGAGGAAATCCAGCCCGCTCACAGGATCGTGTGCGACGAAGAGAACGGTTTGCCCGTCGGGGGTAAGCGCCAGCTCACTGATGAACGTTTCGGCGGGGAAGGCGTCGCTCAGCAGCAGCGGTTCGCCGCCGGTGATGGACACGGCGAAGACGCCGGTGAAGGGGTCGGAGGATTCGTCGCCGGCCAGGATTGCATTGAAGACGACGTGGCGGCTGTCGGGGGTGAGGCGGAATTGGATGCGTGAGGTACTGTTGATGCCCAGAGGCACGAGGTCTGTCAATGATCCGCCCTCGACGGGTGCGGACCAGAGGCGAAAGAAGTCTTCACCGTCCGGCGGTCGGGCGGCGAACACGATGTGAATGGAGTCCGGCGATACGGCCGAATGACGATCAAGAAAGCTCAGTGATCCGGTCAGGGTGACCGGTGATTCGGAAAGGTCCGTCGGGACGCTCATAAGGCTTCGGCCCAGTATCCTTCCGTCTACCTCGCGCCCGATCGTGAAGAGCAGGTGGCTGCCATCTTTCGTAAACCTGATCCACGCAAGGTCACTGACTTCTCCCCTTACCGGGTCGATCCTGACGGCGGAGCCGGGCGTGTCGGTTGACGCCAGCCAAAGGTTCCGCACAAAGTTACCGGAGGTCTGGTAGGCCGCGTACGCGCCGTTGGCGGAAATCGTGACGGAACGAACAGAAGTATCGACCGTCGACAGATTGAGGTCGGCCAGGACAAGAGGCGGGTCAGCATCATCCAGACGGCTGGCGAAAACCACACCACGCGTATCAGCAGGACGTCGGCCGACGAATACCGTCACATCACCGCTGGCGGATGTTTGGAACAACGGTATAGGCGGTCGATCCCGGCTTCCCCCCAGCCACATGAGGCCTGCCCGCTCCCCCTCGGCCGTAAGCGTTAATTCCGCAACCGGCTCACTCTGATCGATCGGCACGGTGAACAGCCCGTGCAATTCGCCGGGGCTTCCACCCCAGAACACGACCCGATCCGATGCGGAGCTCATCTGAAAGTCCCGGACGCCCAGTTCATCATCCAGTCGGCGCTCGCCCGCGGGATCAACAATCGGCGCAACATGAAGGGAATTGGTGCCGGTCCGGTTCTGCATCCACACGACGTGCGTGCCGTCCGAGGAGAGCGCCCACAGGCGGTGGGACGGCGTACCCTCCAGGCCGGCGCTGAGTACCAGCGGGTCATCCTCTCCTTCGAGGCCGCGGCTGACCAGCACGAACTGGTCCTCAAGCCACCGCGTGTACACCACGCGCTGCAGGCTGTCCGCGAAGGCCGGCGGTTTGGGGCTGATTGAGTTGCGGCCCCCACGATTGGTGATGCTCGCCGGGCCCAGATCAATGACGGGCCCCGACCCGTCCAGCCTCACCGACTTGAGTATGTCCTGCGCACCGATATCCCCGAAGATCACCCACTGACCGTTCGGCGAGACGGCGACCTGACGGATATCCGGGGCCTCTGCAAGGATCGCCGCTCGCGACGTTGTGCCGCACGCCCCAACCAATCCCAGAAACACAAGCCCCGCGATGCCCCCTGGTCGAATGTTGCGTCCTCCCGGCATCATGGTGTCTCCATTTCATTCAATCGCCGCCCTGCCCGCGGCCTGGCCACCAGGAATCCGGACATTCCGCGCTCGCGAGATGCCCCGTCATGCGGCATAGTCGCCTTCGCGGCCTCGCTGTCCACTCAAACTGGAACCGAGGGCGAAAAAAGACGGTGAAAGCATGAGTTCCCCCATCGGGCGCGGTAGAATAAGACGCTGAAGCATCTTGCGGTAAGCTTGCTCTTTCCCCCGGAGCCCCCCATGTCCGCCCCAACCTCCGCCCGTGACCACGCCCGTGCGTCTCAGACGTACAAAGATCTGCCGCCCCTCGCGGGGCTTTGCTCGATGGAGCAGGCGGTGGCGCCGGGGCTGAGCGTGGATGAGGTCGTCACGCGCCTCAAGCGCTTTCATTACGCGTTTAAACGGCTGCACCACCTGCTCACCGCGCGGATCACCGCCGAGCCGGTCTATGAGCTTAAGACGGCCCTGAGCCATCACGCCTATCTCTGCGCCGAGCACACGGCCGCGCTTCGCAAGCGTGTGGCGGAGATGCGCGAGCCGCCCCTGGGGCTGTCACAGGTGCCGCACCCGGCGCTCGAGGTGTTCTTTGATGAGATTCTCTGCGCCCCGGACAGTGAGTCCCTGGTGGTGGGCGTTTACGGCGCGGCGCTGCCGGCCCTGCGCGCCGCCATGCGCAAGCACATCGAGCAGACCCACAAGCTCGCCGACGCCCCCTCCATCCGCGTCTGCCGTTTCGCGCTGCTCGAGCTCAACGACATGATCGCCTTCGGCGAGAAGGCGATCACCGGGCTGATCGACGAAGCGAAGCGCGGGGCGCTTGCCCCCTGGAAGGAGATGCTCGATGCGTGCCTCGCGGCCGCGGGCGGCCTCGATGGGACAACCCCTTCCGACGAAACAATCCCTTCGCGGCACTTCTCCGCGAAGCCGTACGACTACGACCCCGTCCCGAAGCGCGACGAGCGCTTCATTGATCCCTACAACGCCGGGGTCAACGCCGAGGCTTTTCTTTACGATGAGAAGATGCCCGCCTTTGCCAAGGCGCTGATGATGTACTACAAGCGCATCCGCGAGCTGGACGTGCCGGAGATGATGGCCAGCTTCATCACGCAGACGCCCGGCAAGCCGTGGGATTACTACCTGGACATGACCCGCCAGCTCTGGGATGAAGCCCGCCACGCGATGATGGGCGAGGTCGGGTTCGTCTCGGTGGGGATCGACTGGTCGGCCATCCCGATCAACTTCACCTGGTCGCTCAACCTCAACACGCAGCTCGCCCCCATCGAGCGCAACGCGGTGCTCTACTTCATCGAGCAGGGCCTGATGCCCAAAACGGGCAAGCGCTACGAGTGGGAAGTCGGCCTCGCGTCCGGCCAGCCGCTGGCGGGGCTCTTCCAGGATTACGACTGGGCCGACGAAGTGCTCCACGCGGCGATCGGCAGAAAGTGGTACGTCGCGGAGATCGGAGACGCGAAGAAAGCGATCGCTTATGGCGACGAGAGTTGGTCAAGGGTTATGGTCCACTGGCGCAAGTACCGTGAGGACGGACTGACGCAGCACCGCAACTGGTGGCCGGAGGTTTATCAGCAGGCCTGTGCGAACACGGGCATCGCGCCCGATGCGCGGGCGCTGGCGTTCCGTGAGACTTACGAGACGATCCGCGCGGACCTCAAGGAGATCTCCGCGTCGGGATGAGGGAGAGGTAGGTCAGGCCTCGGCCTGACGATACCTTTGCTGAATGTCGTAAAGCTGTCAGGCCGAGGCCTGACCTACATGACTACGCCACCGGCGCGGCGGTGCGCCGGGTGTCAGCGGGCGCGGGCTGGTCGCGGCGCGGCGCCTCTTCCTTGGGATACTTGATTCGGCCGTGGTAGATCGCCGCGAGCGTCTTGCTCAGGGACTGCTCGATGATGTGCAGCTCCCGCAGCGTCAGGTTGCACTCGTCGAACTGCCCGTCCATCAGCCGCTTG
>JBGTFI010000569.1:0-3400 GCA_041747335.1 Phycisphaeraceae bacterium
GCGGCAGCCGGCCGGTAACTCCTCGCGCAGCCGCCGCGCGGTCGCCAGGTCGTCCACGAGGTACGTCCTGCCCAGCAGCGTCCAAAGAATCGGCGCCAAGCGCGACGGATAGCGAACCCTGTCCAGAAGACAAGGCAGGTCAACCCGCGAATCACCGGTCTGCGCGGGCACGGCGTATTGATCGAGCGCGATGAACGTCACGCGCCCGCCCAGGGCGTCGAGCGTCTCTCGCGTTTCGGGGGCGCACACCTGCTCAAGCCGATCGACCACGATCGCCTGCTGGTAGTCCCCCAACGCGGTCTCGACGAGCGGCGCATCCTCCACGTCCGCATCGAGCATCTCGATCAGCAGCCCCCGCACGAACGCGAAGGCGCTCGCATCGCCCTGGTCGGCGGCCGCGGCCTGCTGCGCCAGGAGCGCCTTGACCGGATCGGACAGCCCCTCCTGGTTGTCCTGCATCTCCTGAAGCACGGCCCGGCGCGAGTCCAACCCCGATCGCTTCTCCTTGGCTGACGCCAGGCGATCGCTCAGTTCCTTGAGCGAACCGTCGAGACGCGCGGATTCGGCCTTAAGCTCTTCGAGCTTGATGGTTTCGGCATCGATCAACCGAAGGGCCTCATCCCGGCGGTCGCGAGACTGGTCGCGCTGGGTGAGCAGGCGTTCAAGCTCGCCCGCGACGTGCGAGCTGCGGGCGTCGAGCTTTTCGCGGGTGTGGACAAGGCTCTTCTCGAACTGGTCAATCGCGGAGATCTCGTTGTGCATCCGCGCGGTCTGACGCATGAGGTCGTGGATGCCGGCCTTCTCGTCCTCAATCTCACTGCGCCGGGCGTTGAGCTGGTGCTGGCGCTGGCGGTGTTCGTCCTGCGCCTGTTGGACCTTGCCGTCCGCCTCGGACTGCTCGCTTGCCAGTCGCTCGACTTCCGCGAGCTGCTGCTGATGCTCCTGCTTGAGCTGCTCGGCCCGGGCGGTGAGTTCTTCGAGGCGCTTCGCATCCCGTTCGTTCTGTTCGTCGATCTCGGACAGGGCCCTCTCGGCGAACGCCCGCTGCTGGTGCGCCTGGTCGATGGCCGCCTGCTGCTGGTGGCGCTCCTGCTCGACCTGCCGCTGCTGCGCCACCACCGCCTGTCGCTCGACCTCCAGGTCGTTGAGCGCCTGTTCGCTCTCGGCCAGCTCGCGCGCCGCGCGGGCGCGATCGATCTCCGCCTGTTCGAGCATCTCGCGCAGGGCCGCAAGCTCCGTGTGGTGCTTGTGAAACTCCGCCAGCGAGTAGCCTAGCTGCAGATCGCTCAGGCGCGAGGCGTACTCCTGGTAGTTGCGGGCCTTGGTCGCCTGAATCTTGACGCTGCGCAGGCGGCGCTCGGTGTCCTCGAGGCGCTGGCGGACGACGGTCAGGTTCTGCTCGGCGCGTTCGAGCTTGCGGATCGCCTCCTTCTTGCGGGCCTTGAAACGAGCGACTCCGGCCGCCTCCTCGAAGACCTCCCGGCGCTGCTGGGCGTTGGCCTGGAGCAGGACCGCGACCTTGCCCTGCTCGATGATCGAATACGCGTCCGTCCCGATGCCGGTGTCCAGGAACAGCTCGCGGATATCGCGCAGGCGGGCCCGGCGGCGGTTGATCAGGTAATCGCTCGTGCCATCCCGGAATAGCTGGCGGGTGATGGTGACCTCGTCCTGATCCAGCGGCAGGGCGCGGTCACCGTTGTCGAAGGTCAGCGAGACGCTGGCCATGCCCGAGGGTTTCCGAGTGGCGGACCCGTTGAAGATCATGTCCATCATCGCCTCGCCGCGAAGCGACTTGGGGCTCATCCCCCCCAGGACCCACTTGATGGCATCGACGATGTTGCTTTTTCCGCAACCGTTCGGCCCGACGACCCCGGTGACCGGCGCGTCGAACTCGATGACCGTCCTGTCCGCAAAAGACTTGAAGCCGGCGAGGGTAAGCTTGGCTAAGCGCATACGAAGACGACCTCCATGTCGAACCCTGTCGGGATTATCGGCACTTCCATCGGCCGAAGGTCAAATCCGCCGTCGCCCCAGACCCGATGACGGGCCCACGGCGGAGATCAGAGCCAGGTCCGCGGAGGGTTATCGTAGGCGTCGAACCGGGTGGATACAAATGACGGAACGCGGCCGCAGCCGCCCTACCGCTATCCATCCTCCCGGCCGCCGTTACAGCCCTCACCCCCCGCGCCACCCGTCTTGCGAAGGGTCTCCCGAAGGGAAAACAGATGGCTCGCTTGCCTCGGGCCGCCGCGTATCGTCTGGTTCCCCTGCACCGACGCGGGGCGGAAACCAGACGCCGCCGACGGGACAATTCGGGCTTAGCCAGGGTCTCCTTCCTCCTTCCTCCCTCACTCACCCTGGATCGGGTCTCGCACCGGATGCCTCCCCGGTCGAGACCCCTTTTTTTTTGGGAGTCGGGAGACGGGAGACGGTGGGCGGGGACCGGTCAGTCGGTGACGGGTTCGAGTTCGCGCGTGCGGTGGGCGAGCTGGGCCTTGAGTCGCGCGAGGATCGACGAGTGCATCTGGCTGACGCGCGATTCGGAGAGGTCCAGCGTCATGCCGATCTCCTTCATCGTCATCTCCTCGTAGTAGTAGAGCAGCACGATCAGGCGCTCGGCGCGGGACAGCCCGCGGGTGATCAGCTCCTTGAGGTCGCGGCGCTGCACGGCGGTGAGGGGGTTGACCTGGCGGGTGTCCTTGATGACGTCGATCTCGCGAACGTCCTTGTTCGAGTCGGTCTCGAACCACTTTCGGCTGAGCGAGACGACGCCGACGGCCTTGCTGTCCTTGCCGATCTTGGCGAACTCCTCGGCGTTGAGTTTGAGCTTGGAGGCGATCTCGTCGTCGGTCACTTTCCTTCCAAGCTGCATTTCGAGGTTCTTGCGGGCGCCCTCGACCTGGCTGGAGCGGTAGCGCACCAGGCGGGGCACCCAGTCCATGGAGCGCAGCTCGTCGAGGATCGCTCCGCGGATGCGCGGCGCGGAGAACGTCTCGAACTTCACGCCGCGATCGAGGTCGAACCCGTCGATGGCGTCCATCAGCCCGAAGATGCCGGCGCTCATGAGGTCCTCGACGTCGACTTCGTCGGGCAGCTTGGTGTGGATGCGTTCGGCGTTGTACTTGACCAGCGGGAGGTAGTTCTCCATCAGGGTGTTGCGAAGTTCCTCGGTGGGGTTCTTCTTGTATTCGATCCAGACTTCCTGAATCGGTCTGCCGAGGATCGGCGCGACGGCGGCGTAGGAAGCTCTCGACTTGGCCATGATCTGCTCCTTGATCTTGCTTGGGCGTCGTGGACGCCCGCCATTCCTTGGCGTGGGAGAAAGGTCGAAGTTCGGGGGCGGTCACGCGCCGGTTCACGCGGCGATCGACGACGGCGCATCCGGCGCCGCGGGATCGCC
>JBGTFI010000570.1:0-9451 GCA_041747335.1 Phycisphaeraceae bacterium
GGCCGGCGACGATGGAGGGCGCGGTGCGCAGCGGGTATCTGGCGGCCGGGGCAATCCCGAGCGCCGCCCCGTATGGAGCTGCGCCGCAGCCGCTCATCGCCGACCTGCCCGCGAGGCCGCTTTATCGGCTTCTGGGGGGGAGCGGGGCGGAAGCGCGTTAGATTCTTCTCCCGTCACATCTGCGCATGATGCGCGCATCTTCGGAAAATGACGAATGACGAAGCCCGAATGACGAATCAAGACATTCAGGACTGGGTGCTGACGGCCGCCAAACCCGCGTCGCCGACTCCCGACTCCTGACTCCCCGTTCGTCATTCGTCATTCGGTCTTGGTCATTTCCGGCTCGGCCGGCTTAGGTTCTCATCTCGCACGATCTGTTCTGCCTCACTTCGTTTCTGCCATAATCCCCCCATGCTCCCCCTCCACCATCCCCTCGAGGCCGCTCTGCGCGCCTACCGGCGCCTAACGCCCACCGAGCGGGGAGGCTATCGGCTGGTACGCCTGGTCCGGCGCTTTCGGCCGCGCAGCCGGTGGCGCGACACCTTCCGAACCCCTCAGGGTTTCGAGATGAATCTCGACCTGGGCGTCTATCCCGACTGCTGCATGGCCTTCGGACTGTACGAGCTCGACACCGAGCGGTTGATCCGCCGGTTGCTGCGGCCGGGCGATCGCTTCGTCGATGCCGGGGCGAACATCGGGTACTTCACGCTGCTGGCCGCGTCGATCGTCGGACCGGAGGGGCACGTGGACGCTTTCGAGCCTCAGCCGGACAACCGCGCCCGGCTGATCGACCACCTGGCGCGCAACGGCCTGGCGGATCGCGTGCGCATCCATCCCATCGCGCTGGGCGATCACGAGGGCCAGGTCACCATCCACTGCTACACCCAGGGGCATAACCACGGCTCTTCCACACTCTTCGCCGAACCGGGCGCGGCCACGAACGCGACCCGCGTCCCCATGCGCCGGATGGACGATGTGCTGATCCAGGCTGCGCCCCCGCCCCCGCGCGTTCACCTGGTCAAGATGGATATCGAAGGCGCCGAACCACTCGCCGTCGCGGGCATGACGCGCCTGCTCCAGGCGGAACATCCCCCCGCGATCATCTGCGAGTTCAACCCCGAACAGGCCCGCATCGCGGGCTTTCCCCCGCGCGAGACGATCGACCGCCTCCTCGCCGCCCAGCCGCGCTACTACGTCCACTGGGTGGGCGCAAGGCCGAAGCGCATCGACCCCACCGATGAACGACTTGCCGGGCTGAGACAGGGAAACCTCCTGTTTCAGGCCGAGGGAAATTGACCTCCGCCCCGCCCCGCTAACCCGCCACCTGCACCTTGTTGGCGCCTGAAGCACCAAGCCCTTCTTCCGCGGCCTCGGCCTTGGGATCGAACAGCGTCGATCGGAAGTCGAGCGTGTAGCACGCCAGCGGGACCAGGAACAGTTGCAGCAGCGTCGCGAACGCCAGGCCGAACATGATCGTGATCGTCAGCGGTTGCCAGAACTCCCCCCCGCCCGCGAGGTTAAGCGCCAAAGGCAGCAGCCCGCCGATCGTAGTGACCGATGTCAACATGATCGGCCGCAGGCGGATCTGCCCGGCGTAGACCACCGCTTTCTCCATTGGAATGCCCGCTTTCTTGAGCTGGTTGATGAAGTCCACCAGCACGATCGCGTCGTTCACCACGATCCCCGCCAGGGCCACCACCCCGATCATCGCGGAGATCGAGAAGTAGAACCCGCACAGCATCAGCCCCAGCGCGACGCCCACCAGCGACAGCGGCACGCTCGCGAGCACGATCAGCGGCTGAACGAAGCTGTTGAACTTCATCACCAGGATCACCAGCATCGCCGCGAACGCCACGCCCATCGCCAGCGAGAGGTCCGCCATGGCGTCGTCGCGCATCTCGTTCTCCCCGCCGAACTTCACCATCGTCTCCCCGTCGGCCTGAAGCACATCCTCCTGCCGCACCAGCCTGCGACGCTGCGCGCTCGAAAGCTCCGGATAAAGCGCCCGCACCAGCGACGCCTTCACGTCGTCCGGCAGCACGCCCGGCTCCAGCTCCGCGCGGATGTTGACCACCCTTCTTCCATCGTAATGACGCAGGATGTTCGCCCCTTCGTCGCGTGTCACGTCCGCCACCTCGTCGAGCGTGACGATCCCCCCCGACGTCGTGATCAGCGGAAGATTCGCCAGATCCTCGAACTGGTCGCGGTTCGTGGCCATGTTCCGCAGACGAACGTCGATGCGGTCCTTCCCGCCGAAGTCCACCTCCCCGACGATCACCCCCTCGAGCGCGTAATTCACCGCCGAGGCGATCCGCAGCGCATCCATGTCGTAAAGCCGCGCCTCGGCGTAGTTCGGGCGAACCGCGACCTCCGGCCTCAGGCGGTAGTCCGACGCCACGTCGTAGGTCCCCGGAACGCTGGCGATAAGCTGCCGGATCTGCTCGCCGCGCTCCACCAGCCGCTCCACCGGGGTGTCCTTTCTGCCGAGCACCCGCACCATCACCGGCGCCCCAACCGGCGGACCTTCCTGCGGCGACTTCACCCGCACGATCACCCCCGGAAGCGGCGGGATCGCTTCCATGATCGCCTGGCGGATCTGCGCCGCGCTGCGCTTGCGGTGCTCCGCCAGCTCCAGCTCCACATACACCATCCCGAACTCAGGGCCCGAACCCTGGTCCGCGTCCAGCCGTGTGTTGAGCGCCCCGGGATTGCCCATCGTCGTCACCGGCCTCACACGCGGCCCCCCCCGGCTGGGCTGATGCCATTCCTCAGGCCAGACCGCCCGCAAGACCGCCTGCTCAATCTTCGCCCCTGCTTCAGCCGTACGCAGCTTCATCGACGAACCCAGCGGCAACTCGAAATAAATCTCGATGATCGGAACGTCCGTGTCCGGGAAGAACTCGAACCCGATCGCCCCGCTCATGAACAGCCCCACGGGCGCGAGCGTCATGATCGTCGCCATCGCCAGCACCAGAAGCCGGTGGTGCAGCGCATAACGCAACATGCGGCCATACACCTGGTTGA
Source organism: Phycisphaeraceae bacterium (assembly GCA_041747335.1). Lineage (GTDB taxonomy): Bacteria > Planctomycetota > Phycisphaerae > Phycisphaerales > Phycisphaeraceae > JBGTFI01. The sequence goes on from JBGTFI010000570.1 coordinate 3,025, forward strand.
CCCGCCCCCGCTGGGCCACCGCCTCGGCGTTCTCGATCTCCATCTGCTCGAGCGTCATCTCTTCCGCCGGCGCCCGGGTGCCACTGGCGGCTTGCCCGCCAGTGCTGTCTTCATCCAAGACCGAGGAACCACTGGCGGACAAGCCGCCAGTGCCACCCGTCGTGGGTGCGGGCGACTTCATGAAGTAGAGGCTCAGAACCGGAAGCAGGAAGTGGTCCACCAGCATCGCCGCGCACAGCGCGAACAGCACCACGATCGGGAGCAGCTCGAGGAAGTCCCCCATGACGCCGCGCACCATGAACATCGGCGCGAACGCCGCGAACGTCGTCAGGTACGCCGCCGCCAGCGACGCCCCCACCTCCCGCACCCCGCGCTGGGCGGCATCCAGCGGAGACCGCCCAAGCTCCCGGTGACGGAAGATGTTCTCCCCCACGATGATGCACCCGTCCACCACCATCCCCACCACGAGAATCAGCCCGAACAGCGTCATGTTGTTGATCGCCAGGTTCGGCGCGATCGTGATCTTGGACAGCCACATGAACGCGAAGGCGCACAAAAGCGCGAACGGCATCGACACCCCGATCAGCGCCGCGTTGCGCCAGCCCAGAGCCACCAGCAGAATCCCCGCCACCAGCACCGTCCCGTAGGCGGCGCTCGATCCGAGCTGATTCATCATGTAGCGGATCTCGCGCGCCTGAGAGCGCACGGTCCCGATGTGCGTGTCCTCCCCCTCGCCCCGGATGACGAAGCGGTCCACGCGCTCCTGAACCTGCGTCGCCGCGGCCATCACGTCGATGTCCGTCTTGGCCCGCACCAGCAGCACCACCGCGTCCTCACCCCCGTAACGCGCCAGGCTCTCCTGAGACTTGTGCCCCATCGACACGTCCGCCAGGTCCAGCAGGTGGATCAGCTTGCCCTCGCGCACGCCGATCGGCAGCGCCTCGATCTCCTCCACGCTCCGGGGCTTGGCATCGGTGCGCACGCGTTGGTCCGAACCGCCCGCCGATTCGATCGTCCCGCTGGGCGCATCGAGGATCGCCCCGCGGATCGCCGTATGAACGTCCTCATACGTGAACCCGTGCAGGGCCATCAGGTGCGGATCGACCTCCACCCGCACCTCGCGCTCCAGCCCCCCGAACAGCTCCACGTCCGCCACCCCCGCAACCGTCTTGAGGTCGTCCGCCAACTTCTCCGCCACCCGCCGGCGGTGCTCACCGTCCTCCCCACGCGAGATGAAGATCTGGATGATCGGAAAGTCGTCAAACGCGACATCCCGGATGATCGGCTTCTCCGCTGAAAGCGGGAAGTCCTTCTCCACCGAGTTCACCAGCTCCTGCACGTCCTGCTTGGCGTCGCGGACCTTCACCCCGTCATCAAACACGAACTGCACCACCGCCGCGTTCGCCACCGCCTGCGAGAGGTAGCCCCCCTCGCTGCGCAGGTTGTCCAGCCCCTTTTCCCCGATCGCGTCCTCGATGCGATTGATGATCTGCGCTTCGTTGGTCGTCGGGGGCGCCCCGGGATTGGGCACCGCCACCACGATCACCGGCAGCTTCGCCCGCGGCGTGCGCTCCTTGGGCAGCCTCAGCAGCGCCGCGCCCCCCAGCACCGCCAGCAGCAGGGCCACCAGGATCACCAGGCGCGGCGTCTCAATGGCTCGATCGCTCAGGGTCATGGAAGGTCCAGAAACATGTTCAGTCCGTAACAGTGGGGCGGGCGTCTCGCCCGCCATCAGGCCGCCACGCCTGACCATGCATCCCTAATCGGGTGGCACTGGCGGCTTGTCCGCCAGTGCTCCCAGGAAGTCCACTTTCATCCCCACTGATGGGCGAGCCGTCCATCAAGCCCCAGAATGGCGGGCGAGACGCCCGCCCCACTTCCATTACACGACGTTCACCTCACTCCACCGCCGCCGTCCTCGGTCCCCCCGACAGCGGTTCCACGATCTTCACCGGCTGACCATCCTCCAACCGCGTCTGCCCCTCCACGATCAACCGGTCAAGCCCCAGCGGAGCATCGGCCAGAAGATAATAGTCCTTGCCCACAAACTGAGGCTCGAACGGAACCCGACGCGCGATCATCGTCGGGACGTCGATCTTCACGCTCCCCAGATTCCCCATGTCCAGCCCCACCTGCGCCCCCTGCGTCGCAAAATATGCCCAGTAGCGATTGCCCGTCCGCACCACCGCCTCCACCGGAACGCGGATCGCCCGCGTGTTCGCCACTTCCACCTTCGCCCGCCCGATCATCCCAGGCAGCAGCGCCCCGTCATCGTTGTTCAGCACCACCTCGACGTTGAACACGTTCGTCGAAACGTCCGCCGCCGGCGGCACCACCGCGATGATGCCCTCGCGCAGGCTGCGCGGATCGACCTCGTCCGAAAACCCCCGCCCCCCGTCAGCCGACAATGCCCTGACCTCCACCTCCACACGCTGCCCGACCTTCAAGAGCGGCAGCTTCGACTGCACCACCCCCAGCGAGACCTTCACCGATCCGATGTCCACGATCCGCATCACCGGATCCCCAGGCCGAACCATCTGCCCGATCTCCGCCGGGACGGCCGCGACCAGCCCGTCCATCGGCGCGAGCAGGTCCGTGTACGTCAGGCTGACCTGCGCCTTCTGTTCGCTGCTGCGAGCGGCGTTGTAGGACGCCGCCGCTGCGGACAGCCGCGCCTGCGCCCCGTCCATCGAAGCCTGGGCCCGTTCGACCGCCAGCAGCGCCTTATCCACCTCCCGCTGAGGCGCGGCGCTCTGCGCCCGCAGGCCTTCAAGGCGCTCTAGCTCGCGTTTCGAGTCGGCATGGATCGCCCTGGCCTCCGCCAGGTCCGCCTCCGCCAGGGCGATCGCCGCCTTGGCCTGTTCCATCTGCGCCTGGGCTTCCCCAAGCTCAGCCTCGAAAAACTCCGGGTCGAGCTGCGCGACGACCTGCCCCGTGCGGATCACATCCCCCTCTTTCCACGTCTCGCCCCCCAGGTCCGCCAGGCGCTTGACCCGCCCGGTGATCTGGAACGCCATGGCCACCTCCGCCCGCGCGGCGATTCGGCCGTAGAACGTCTCCACCCGCGAAAAGGGCGTCACCTCCAGCGGGGCGCACCGCACCACCGCCGGCTTGATGACCGGGAGCTTCGCATCCTGACGCACTTCCCGCGCGCGGTACGCGCCGACCATCCCCAGCGTGCCCACGCACCCCAGAAAGGCCAGGATGATCCACATTCGGGACTTCATGGCTTACCTCGGACGATCCGACCGCCGCCCGCGCCATCACCGCGCGGGGCAACCATCGTAGTCAGGATCGGCATCGGGCGTCCGCGAATTGACATTCTCCCGCATCACCACCGTTACCGACACTTCCCCCGCCCCCCAAGCGGCCCATCCCCCACGACCGGCCCAGCCGCTACCATTGTACCGCCCCCGCCGGGCGTTTTCGCGAGGAGGGTGGGAATTTGCGAGGGATAGCCCGCCGGGGGCTGGGTGGCTGGGGCAGAGCGAGTCTTCGAGCGCCGCCCCAGTTCCCAAGCAGCCCGGCCTACGGACTGGGTCCGAAGATCCGGTCCTCGATGTCCGCGACAACGGGCGGGCCTTGCGCGGGAGCATCGCGATTGCCTGCCACGTACAGACGCCGTACACTATCCAACATGGCGAGGGCAGCATCGCGGAAAGGCGCACAGAGCAAGTCGGTACGGGCCGGCCGTTCGACGGCCGCGCCGCCGAAAGCGGAAAGCAAGCCGGCGAATCGAAGTCTCCACGCCGCGAAGACGGCCAAGCAGGACGAGTTCTACACCCAGTACGTCGACATCCAGAAAGAGGTCGAGGCCTACCTCGAGTTCGACCCCGACACCTTCCGCGGCAAGGTCGTCTACTGCAACTGCGACGACCCCTTCGAGAGCAACTTCTTCAAGTACTTCGCCGCCAACTTCAACAAGCTCGGCCTCAAGAAGCTCATCACCACCAGCTACGACGGCTCTCCCATCGCCGGGCAGTTGACCCTTTTCCCCGAATACAACGAGGGCAACGGCAAACGCCAGAAGCCCAAGGCGATGGCCGTCATCCTCGACCACGTGAAAGACGAGGACGGCGACGGCGCGGCGAACGTAACCGACGTCGAACTGTTCCTCAAGCGCAACAAGGCCGCCCGCATCTCCCTCAAGGGCGACCCGGACCAATACCCCGGCGGCGACTTCCGTAGCTCCGAGTGCGTCGCATTCCTCAAAGAAGCCGACATCGTCGTCACCAACCCGCCGTTCTCCAAGTTCAAGGAGTACGTCGCGCAGCTGGTGGAGCACGAAAAGAAGTTCCTAATCATCGGGAATCTGCAGGCGATCACTTACCTAGAGATCTTTCCGCTGATCAAGGACGACAAGCTGTGGCTTGGCCCGACGATTACCAGCGGCGACCGCGAGTTCCGGGTTCCAGACCACTATCCGCTGAACGCGGCGGGTTGGCGCGTTGACGAACATGGCGTGAAGTACATCCGCGTCAAGGGCGTTCGCTGGTACACCAATTTGGATCATGGGCGCCGCCATGAGGAGTTGCGGCTCATGAGCATGGCGGACAACCGTCGGTTCAACAAGAAACTGAACGGAAAGACGTACGAGCGGTACGACAACTACGACGCGATCGAAGTCCCGGCCACCGACGCGATCCCCGACGACTATGACGGAGTCATGGGCGTCCCTGTTTCATTCCTAGACAAGTACAATCCGGACCAGTTTGAGATTGTCGGAAATAGCGACGATGGGGAATTGATGGCGGCGATTGGCGTTCGCCCTCTCGGGCGAGAGTTCATCCGCGCGTATCGTGCTCGTGGAGGAACTGGACATTACAGCCCAGGCATGCGAATGCTGGGCCTGCTCGAACCACAGGCACGTGTCATTTACAAGCGCATTCTAATTCGCCGTCGCACTCGGCCCGCAAAGGGGAAGAAGAAGTGAAAACCACTTTACAAAAGGACCTCACCGTCGCCGACATCTGCGATGGGTTTGTGTACAACCATTTGGAGGGCAGGGGGCTGTTCGGGCTCGGCGGTAGACTCACGATCCAGCCGGAGTACCAGCGCAACTACATCTATGCCGACGACGGAGGGAAGAAAGAGCAGGCGGTCATCGAATCGCTGCTCAAGGGGTATCCGCTGGGGCTGATCTACTTCAACAAGGTCGCCGACGACAAGTTCGAGGTGCTGGACGGGCAGCAGCGGATCACCAGCATCGGGCGGTTCGTCACCGACAAGTTTCCGATCATGGACGGTGGTAATCCGAAGTACTTCAAGGAAAGCTTGCCCGCCGACCAAAAGGCCAAGATTCTCGGCTCGAAGCTGCTGATCTACGAGTGCGAGGGGACGGAGACCGAGATCAAGGAATGGTTCGAGACCATCAACATCGCAGGTGTGCCGCTCAAACCCCAGGAGTTGCTGAACGCCATCTACTCCGGGCCGTTCGTGACGCTTGCGAAGGCCGAGTTCAGCAACAGCCAGAACGCCAACATCCAGAAGTGGAGCGCGTACATCAAGGGCAGCGCCAACCGGCAGGAGTTCTTGGAGCGGGCGCTGGACTGGGTGAGCAAGGGCGATATCGGCGGCTACATGAGCGCTCATCGCAACGACACCAACATCAACGGGCTGAAGACCTACTTCAACAGCGTGATCGACTGGGTTTCGACGGTGTTTGAGGACGTCTACCCGGAGATGCGCGGCCTGGAATGGGGCCGGCTGTACGAGGAATACCACGGCAAGAGCTACGACCCGAAGAAGTTGTCGGCGGCGGTGAAGAAGCTGATGGCCGACGACTTTGTGAACAACCGCAAGGGGATTTTTGAGTATCTGTTGGGCGGGTCGAAGGATACGAAGCTGCTGGACGTTCGGGTGTTTGACAAGAAGATCAAACGGGCAGCGTACGAAAAGCAGACGCAGGCGGTTGAGGGCAAGGGCAGATCGAACTGTCCGCTGTGCGCCGTTGGCGAAAACGCGAACAAGAGCAGGATCTATAAGTTTGAGGAAATGGACGCCGACCACGTTTCCGCATGGAGCAAGGGCGGCGGAAGCTCGGCCGACAACTGCCAGATGCTCTGCACTACGCACAATCGGGTCAAAGGTAATCGATAGACGCTCCGCCGGGCAATGTGCCCGGCCTACCCGCCAAACACCTGCCCCGAGTGCGGCCACCCCATCCGCTGAACCGCGCAAATCACGGGTTCCCCGGCGCCTCTTCCCCCTCCGCTTCCCCCTCCGCTTCCTCCTCCATCTCCGGCGCCTGCGGCGCAGGTTCGGTCTCCATCTCCTCGGGCTGGGGCATTTCTTCCGGCAGCAGGCTCGGATCGATCTTGTCCCGCAACCGCGCGAGGCGATCCAGGATGCCTGCCGTCGCTTCGTCAGGCTCTTCCTGCTCTCCGCCGCGGCGCGGCGCCGGCTGCGCCAGCTCCTGCGCTTCCGC
>JBGTFI010000571.1:0-16848 GCA_041747335.1 Phycisphaeraceae bacterium
GAGACCGAGCCGGTCGGCCCGGCGGGGCAGAACGCCTATCTCAACGGGGCGGCGGTCCTGGAGACCGACCTTTCCCCGGCGGACCTCATGGGCGAGCTGCTCGCCCTCGAACGCGCTGTGGGCCGAACCCCGGCGATGCGGGCGGTCAAGTGGGGCCCGCGCACGCTGGACCTGGACATCCTGCTTTATGATGACCTGATCCTCGATCAGCCGAACCTGACCCTCCCCCACCCCCGGATGCACGAGCGGGGTTTTGTTCTCCGGCCGCTGGCGGAGATCGCCCCGAACGTGGTTCACCCGATCCTCAACAGAACCATCGCCGACCTGCTCGCGGCCCTCGACACCCCCGCTTCGACACGTTGACCAAATCCCATGTCCGACACGCTGATGATCAACGAGATCTTCTTCTCCATCCAGGGAGAGGGCACCCGCGCGGGGCTGCCGTGTGCGTTCATCCGCCTGACGGGCTGCCACCTGCGCTGCGGGTATTGCGACACCGAGTACGCCTTTCACGAAGGGCGCAAGCGCACCTTGGATGGTATTCTCGAAGAAGTTGACCGACTGGCCCCTGGATGTGAACTGGTGCAGGTGACCGGCGGGGAGCCGCTTCTTCAGCCGAACGTGCATCCGCTCATGGAGCGGCTGTGCGATCGCGGGAGGACGGTGCTGCTTGAGACCAGCGGGGCGTGCGACATCTCAATCTGCGATCCGCGGGTGGTGCGGATCATGGACCTCAAGACCCCCGGAAGTGGGGAATGTGAACGCAATCTCTGGGCGAACATCGCGCACCTCACGCCGCGGGATGAGGTGAAGATCGTGGTCTGCTCGCGAACGGACTACGAGTGGGCCAGGGACGTGGTGCGCGAGCATCGGCTTCATGAGCGCGTCGGCGCGGTGCTGGTGGGCGCGGTGGAGGCCGTGCCCCCCGGAATGGAACTGCCCGGGACCACCGGCTTGCGCCTGCACGATCTCGCGCAGTGGATTCTGGAGGATCGTCTGCCGGTACGGCTCCAGGTCCAACTCCACAAGCTGATCTGGGATCCCGCGACACGGGGAGTGTGAGCGACTGTCCAGTTTGTCATGCGGGAGCGGAGTGCAGGCGCTCGAAAACGCACCGTTGCCGCGTCCGAATCACTCCGGCGCGCGGTACAATAGAGTCGCATGGTATGCGCCGCCGCCAACCTCGCCGAGCGCCCTGAGCCCGATCGCCGCCCCCGGACCTCTACCTCTCCAGGATAAGCCACGGCCCGGACTCCCCAGGCGATCCGTGCCCCGGCGCGCCGAGAACTCCGGTCCACGTCGCGGTGGCCAGCCACACCACTACTACCAGCGCGGCCGCGGCCTGAATCCACCGCACCTGACGGTCGATCGGCAGGCGGTCGAGGGGTTTGCCCACCAGGCGCACCAGGTACGCCTGACGCCAGGCGATCGAACCGTGCCGCCAGCTCTTTCGGCGGGGGTCGATCTGATTGACCAGGGCCACGCGCTGCAAAGCGCCGGTCATCACCGCGACCGATTCCGGTGTCACGCGCGACTCCGCGGGCTGGGTTGGGGGGCCTTCTCCGGCCGATGCGGGGGCGTGGGGGGCGTCCACGTCGTCAACGGGGGGTTGCGAGGCCACAGCTTCCTCGGGCGGATGCAGGGAGAGGTGGCGCAGGGCGAAGGCGTCGGCCTGCCGCTCGAACCTGCGCGAAATCCACCCGAACAGGGGGATCCAACCGGCGATGACGGCCGCGAACATCCCGATCTCGATCTGCTCGCCCGTCAGGTAGGTCAGCACCGGCCAGTCCACGTAGACCGCGAGGGCGAGCAGTCGATCCAGCACCGTTCCGAGAAGCATGGTGATCGCGACGATGCACACCGCCATCCAGAGCATGTGGCGTTTCTTGATGTGCGCAAGCTCATGCGCCATGATCGCCTCGACCTGCCTGAGGGGAATCGACTCGAGCAGCAGGTCCGTCAGGAGGATAAACCGCACCGGCGCGATCAGCCCCATGACCGCGGCGTTGCCCACCCCGCCGAAGGTGCGCCACAGCAGCAGCTCGCGGATGCGGACACCATGACGCTTACACATGTCGGTCAGACGCTCGCGGATGTCGCTCTCGGGCAGGGGGATGGTGTCCCAGATCCAGCGGATGATGACGGGGGTGAAGAGGAACACCGCCCCGACCCCGGCCGCGCCGATCACAAGCTGGGCATCCAGCCAGGTTCCCGCGCCGGGGATCGGCCGCGCGGGCACGAACGCCAGCACGGCCTCGCGCCATCCCAGAAGCAGCAGCAGGGGCACGAGCATGAGGGAGAGCTGGTGTCGGAACTGGCTGAGGAGAAACTGCCCGCGGCTCTGGATGGGGTAGAGCATCAGCCCTGCGTCGAGTCGGCCGAGGGTCACCGCCTCGCGCAACCGCCGATGAATCGGGTAATACAGGAACCACTCCGCGCCCACCATCAAGAGCGCCGGAAGCATGACCAGAACCTCATCGACGAGCACCAGGTTCCCGATCGCCTGCCGAACCCCCACCAGCGCGCCCATCGCCAGGTCCACGACAAACAGCAACAGCGCCATCATGCGATAGATGCTGGTGGCCAGGTCCAGCCGGCGGAGCGTGCGCGCGGGGGAACCGTGGGCAAGCCGTCGCGCGGCCAACCGGCACTGGATCGCGTACAGCCCGACCACCGCCAGCTTGGGCAAGGCCATCATCACCAGCAACCCAGCAGGACCGATGCGCAGGTAGGCCTGCCGCTGCCCGAAGTCCGACTGGTCGAACAGGCTCAGGGCGAGGACCATCGCCAGGACAAAAAGTTGCATCGCGGAGCGTTTCCTGGTGCGGCGGGGGGTAGACCGATGATTCTATCGCGGGGAGGGACGATAGGCCGATCATCGGCCGGGACGGGGCACCACCTTCTTCAAGACCCGCTGGGAACCCTTCATGCACCCATCACTCCAGAAGAACCTCTACCTGGTGAAGGAACACGTCGGGATGTTCAAGGCCGCGAACCAGTTCGACATCCTCGACCCTGCCAGCGGCGAAGTGCTGCTTTTATGCCGCGAGCCTCATCTTGGGTTGTTCACGAAGCTGTTTCGTTTCACGGACTACAAGACGCTCACGCCTTTTGATGTCCACATCCAGGCGCCGGACGGGCAGACCCTGGTGCGGGTGACGCGAGGGATCTCGGTGTGGCTTTCGCGGGTGCGGGTGCTGGATGAGAACAATCAGCCCTTGGGGTCGTTCAAGCAGAAGTTCCTATCCATCGGGGGGAAGTTCGCGGTGCTCGACGACCAGGACGCCCCCGTCTGCACCCTCAAGGGCAAGTGGACGAGCTGGGATTTCCGCTTCCTGGCGGACGACGGGACGGAGTACGCCCACGTGACCAAAAAGTGGGCGGGGCTGGGCAAGGAGCTTTTCACCACCGCGGACACGTATGTGCTTCAGATCGCCGAGGATCTTCCCCCCGACCACCCGATCCGCATGCTGATTCTCGCGGCCGTGATGTGCATCGACATGGTGTTGAAGGAGTGAGGAGTGGGCCGGAGGTGCCATGGGTTGAATCAAGTTCTTTGGACAAGGGGCGGCCGATTGCGCCGCGATATTTTTTAAGAACTGTAAATCAAGTAGTTTATAATGTTTCAACCGTGGGGATCGTTTTGGATAGTGTCCCAGCCCCTTGACAAGGGGCACTTTGGAATCTATATTTCGTTTATTGGCGAAGTAACGGAGTGACTATGACGACCTTCCTCGACATCACCAAGGCCCTGGCCGACGAAACCCGCGTGCGGGCGCTGATGAGCCTGGCGGGGGGGGAGCTTTGCGTCTGCCAGGTGGTCGAACTGCTGGGGCTGTCGCCCTCGACCGTCTCCAAGCATATGAGCATCCTGCAACAGGCCGGACTGGTCGAGCGGCGCAAGGACGGCCGGTGGCACTACTACCGCCTGGCGGGGCAGGACGCCCCACCGGTGGTGCGGGAGGCGCTGCGCTGGACACTGGGCGCCTTGGAGGGCGAGAAGACCATCCAGGCCGACGCCCGCACCCTCTGCTGCGTTCGGCAGAAGGACCGAGAAGAAATCGCGGCCTGCTGTTACAGGGGGCCGCAAATGTAGGGTGGGCACTGCCCACCACGAATGATGTCGACCAAACCCATCGGTGGGCGGCGCCCACCCCTACGAAGAAAGGACGTCGAATGAGCACTCAGGTCATCCATGACTCGCTTGACCAGTCGGAGAAGATCCGCTCCCAGGTGCGCGAGGGGTACGCGAAGATCGCTCAGTCCGGCGGGACGTGCGGCGGCGGTGGAGGATGCTGCGGGCCTGCGACGAGCGTGGATGAACTGGCCACGCGGATCGGCTACAGCGCCCAGGAGATCGCGGCGCTTCCCGAAGGGGCGAACATGGGGCTGAGCTGCGGCAACCCCACGGCGATCGCAGCGCTTCGGCCAGGCGAGGTGGTGGTGGATCTTGGCGCGGGGGGCGGGTTTGACTGTTTTCTGGCGGGGCCGAAGGTAGGCCCGGCCGGGCGGGTGATCGGCGTGGACATGACCCCGGCCATGCTCACCAAAGCCCGCGGGAACGTCGCGGCCTACCGCAGTAGCACGGGGCTGGACAACGTAGAGTTCCGCCTGGGGGAGATCGAGCACCTTCCGATCGCGGATGCGAGCGTGGATGTGGTCATCAGCAACTGCGTGATCAACCTCTCGCCGGACAAGCCGCGGGTGTGGCGCGAGATCGCGCGGGTGCTTCGGCCCGGCGGGCGCGTGGCGGTGAGCGACATCGCGCTCTTGCGTCCGCTGCCGGAAGCGGTGGCGCAGATGGTCGAAGCGCTCGTGGGTTGTGTGGCCGGAGCCATTGAGGTGGAGAATTATCGCGCGATGGTCGAGGCCGCGGGATTCGAGGCGATCGAGCTGACGCCCAAGGGCAAGTATGCCGCGGCGCTCGAGAACTTCGAGGATCCGTTCTATGCGAAGATCGCCGGGGCGCTGCCGAAAGGGACGACGCCGGCGGATTTCATCACGAGTCTGGATGTGGCGGCGAGGAAGGGCTAGGAAAGGTACGCAAGGCGTGCGATCGGCCGCGACGGGCGGCTTGTCGGCCTGAGTCGAGCGACCGGTGACTCACGCACTGGCGGACAAGCCGTCAGTGGCACCCTGGGCGGTTGTCTGGCTTCCAAGGAAGGATCACCCTCATGTCCGAAAAAGTCAGCAAGAAGCTCTCCCTGCTCGACCGTTACCTGACGGTGTGGATTTTCGCCGCGATGGCGCTGGGGGTGCTCATCGGGTACCTGTTTCAGGGGGGCGTGGAGCGTTTCAACGCGGCGCTGACCGTCGGCGAGAACACGAACCTGCTCATCGCGGCGGGGCTGATCCTGATGATGTACCCGCCGCTGGCGAAGGTGAAGTATGAGCTGATGCCGCGGGTGTTCGCGGATGGGAAGGTTCTTGCACTGTCGCTGATCCAGAACTGGATCGTCGGGCCGGTGCTGATGTTCGCCCTGGCGGCCGGTTTTTTCGGATTCCTCGCGCCGGCGCTGCTGGGCGATGACCCGCGCTGGGGGGATTACCTGATCGGACTCACACTGGTGGGCATCGCCCGGTGCATCGCGATGGTGCTGGTGTGGAATCAGCTTGCGCGGGGCAGCAGCGAGTACGCCGCCGGGCTGGTGGCGATCAACAGCGTGTTCCAGATTCTCACCTTCGGGCTTTACGCGTGGGTGTTCGTGACGGTGCTGCCGCCGCTGCTGGGGCTTGAGGGCGCGGTGGTCGAGGTGAGCATCGGCGAGATCTTCGTGAGCGTGATGGTCTATCTTGGCATCCCCTTCGCCGCGGGGATTCTCAGCCGGGTGATCCTGCTGCCGCTCAAGGGAAGCCAGTGGTATGAGAAAGTGTTCGTGCCGCGCATTTCGCCGATCACGCTGGGGGCGCTGCTGTTCACCATCGTCGTGATGTTCAGCTTCCAGGGCGAGCGGCTGATCCATCAGCCGCTGGACGTGCTGTGGATCGCGCTGCCGCTTTCGTGCTACTTCGTGGTCATGTTCCTGGTGAGCTTCTTCATGGCGTGGAAGGTGGGCGCCGACTACCGCCGCAGCGCCACGCTGGCGTTCACCGCGTCGGGCAACAACTTCGAGCTGGCGATCGCGGTGGCGATCGCGGTCTTCGGCATCTCTTCACCGGTGGCGTTCGCCACGGTGGTCGGCCCGCTGGTGGAGGTGCCGGTGCTGATCGGGCTGGTGCATGTGAGCCTGTACCTGCTCCGCAGGGTGTACGGGGGTGATGTGGGGGATGAGAAGGCCGGCATCCCCGGGCCGGCGGAACCCGGCGCGATCGCACGGACGGCTCCGGGGGTGTCCCTGGCGGAAGACGCGACATAGACTTACACGGCGGCGGAGGCATGACGCCCTGGGCTTGAGGCCTTGGTCATGTTCACGCAACGTTTCCTGCGTCGATGGCGCGAGCGCTGGCGCGGCCCGCCGGTGCGCCTGGCGGGAGCGGGGTGCGATGCTGTTCTGGGGGAGGGTGATCCGCGCACCGAGGTGGTTCTGCACGGCGGTGCGGCGCTGCACTGTCCATGGCGGGCACCTTCTCTGGTTTTTGGCGAAGGCTACATGCGGGGGGAGATTGAGGTCCGTGGGTCGCTCATGGACTTTCTCGAGGGGATGTACCGCACTTGGCCTGATGCGACCTCGGGGTGGGTCGATCGCCTCATGGGGTGGTGGTGCGCCGCGCCGCGTCGGGCGTCGCCGCGTCGTTCCACGGCCCAGGCGCGGCGTCACTACGATCTGGGCAACGACTTTTTCAGGTTGTGGCTTGATCCGTCGATGACCTACTCCTGCGCGTACTTCCTGAGCGAGGAGGATGATCTGGCCGCGGCGCAGGCGCAGAAGGTTGAGCTGCTGTGCCGCAAGGCGCGGCTGGAGACTGGGCAGACGCTTCTGGACATCGGGTGCGGCTGGGGATCGCTACTGTTCCACGCCGCGCGGCGGTACGGCGTTCACGCCACGGGCGTCACGCCGTCGGTCGAGCAGGCGCGGCGGATACACGAGCAGGCTTTACGGGAGGGTCTCGGCGAGCGTGTCCAGGTCATGCGGGGCGACTGGCGCGAGGTGGAGGGGCGGTACGACCGGATCATCAGCGTGGGCATGTTCGAGCACGTGGGGGTGCGGCAGTATCGGGCGTTCTTTCGAAAGTGGCGTGAGCTGCTGTCACCCGGGGGGCTGTCGATCCTGCACACCATCGGGCGGATGGCGCCTCAGCCGATGGATCCCTGGATCACGCGGTACATTTTTCCTGGCGGGTATCTGCCGGCGCTGACGCAGATCGCATCGTTTTGCGACCGGGCGCGGCTGCGAATCCTCGATGTGGAGAACCTTGCCGGTCACTACGCCAGGACGCTCGCGCACTGGTGGGCGAACTTCGAGGCCGCGCGTGATCGGGTGGTGCGGATGTATGATGAGCCGTTTGCGCGCATGTGGGAGCTTTACCTGCGTGGTTCCGAGGCGGGGTTCCGCTGGGGCGGTCTGCAACTGTGGCAGGTGGTGGTGGCGCACGCGGAGGGGGAGGCGCCCTGGCCGCTGGACCGGGAGGTGGGGATGGGGAGAGCGGAAAGATTCTGATCCGGTCACTTTCGCACAGGGACAGTGGGGTGGGACCATCTCCGATCGGATGCATCTTCGCTTGACGCAGCGCCACGGCATGGCAAACTGATGGCCGGCCGCCATTTCCACCCGCCTCGTACGGAAAGGATCGACGCATGACCCCGAAAGAGGTGATCGCCCTGGCGAAGGAGTGTGACTGCAAGTTCGTGGACCTGCGTTTCATGGACTTTCCGGGGATGTGGCAGCACACCTCGTTCCCGATCGGGGAGTTGACGGAGGATTCGTTCAACGAGGGGTTCGGGTTTGACGGGTCTTCGATCCGCGGGTGGCAGGCGATCAACGAATCGGACATGCTGCTCAAGCCCGTGCCGGAGACGGCCTTTGTCGATCCGTTCCTGGCGATCCCCACGCTGGTGGTGATCTGCAACATTCAGGATCCGGTGACCGGGGAGGATTACACCCGCGATCCGCGGAACATCGCCCGCAAGGCGGTCAGGTACATGGAATCGACGGGTTTGGCGGACACGGCCTACTACGGGCCGGAGGCGGAGTTCTTTGTCTTCGACAACGTGCAGTACGACGCCCAGCCGAATCAGTGCTACTACAGCGTGGACTCCGTCGAGGGCATCTGGAACAGCGGCAGCGATGAAGGCCCGAATCTCGGCCACAAGCTGCGGTACAAGGAGGGTTACTTCCCGTGTCCGCCCTCGGACAGCCTGATGAACATCCGCAGCGAGATGGCGCTGCGGATGATCGAGTGCGGGATCGCCGTCGAGTGCCAGCACCACGAGGTCGCCACCGGCGGACAGTGCGAGATCGACATGCGTTTTCAACCGATGGTGGCGATGGCGGACAAGCTGGTGATGTACAAGTACATCGTCAAGAACGTCGCGCATCAACACGGCAAGACGGCCTGCTTCATGCCCAAGCCGCTCTTCGGCGACAACGGTTCGGGGATGCACACGCACATGTCGCTGTGGAAGGAGGGCAAGCCGCTCTTCGCCGGCGACAAGTACGCGGGGCTGAGCGAGATGGCCCTGCACGCGATCGGAGGGATCCTCAAGCACGCCCCCGCCATCTGCGCCTTTACGAATCCCAGCACCAACAGCTACAAGCGCCTGGTCCCCGGTTACGAAGCGCCGGTGAACCTGGCCTACAGCCGGCGCAACCGCTCGGCCTCGGTGCGCATTCCGCTCTATTCCCAGAGTCCCAAGGCCAAGCGCCTCGAGTTCCGCTGCCCGGATCCCTCCTGCAATCCCTATCTGGCGTTCAGCGCGATGCTCATGGCGGCGCTCGACGGCATCCAGAACAAGATCGATCCGGGCAAGCCGCTGGACGTCAACATCTACGACCTCAGCCCGGAGCAGGCGGCCGAGGTGCCCACCACCCCCGGATCGCTCGAACAGGCGCTCATGGCCCTCAAGGACGGCCACGACTTCCTCCTCAAGGGCAGCGTCTTCACGCCGGATGTCATCAGCACCTGGATCGAATACAAGATGGAGCACGAGGTCGACGCCCTGCGCCTGCGCCCGCACCCGTACGAGTTCATGATGTACTATGACATCTGAGCAGAGAGTAGCAGGGAGTAGGGTTTAGGGGATAGGGTGTAGGGAAGGCATGGAACCAGGAAGGAGTGTGCTGGATGAAGCAGGTTGTGTGGGTGTTGATCGTGGCGATGGGGCTGATGGTGGGGGGATGCGGCGCGGCGCAGCGCGGCGGGAGGGGGGATGGGGGTGAGCCGGTGCTGCGGCACGTGGTGCTGTTTGCATGGAAGGCGGACACGCCCGAAGACAAGCTCCGGGAGATCGAAAGCGCCTTCGCCGCGCTTCCGGGGAAGATCGACACGATCCGGGATTTCGAGTGGGGCACGGATGTGAGCACCGAGAATCGCTCGGAGGGCTACACCCACTGCTTTCTCGTGACATTCGCCGACCAGGCGGGCCTGGAAGTCTACGGCCCGCACCCGGCGCATCAGGAGTTCGTCACACTCATCCGCCCGCACATGGAAAAGGTGCTGGTGATCGACTACTGGGCGACGCGGTGAATCAGGGGTGACAGGTCGTGTGCCGAACGGTCCGCAATAGCGGACCCTACGTCTCCTGAAGCGCCTTTTTGATCGACAGCTCCGCCAGGCGCACCGTGGCCTTGTCCATCGTGTCGAGGGCTTTCTGGAAGGCGTTGGGGTCGGGGTTGGGCGCGTCGATCATTTCCTGAACTTCGCGGATGTGCGCTTCGATCTGGGCGCGGTAGGCCGGTTCAAGCTCATCGCCAATCTTCTTAAGCTGCCTTTCGATGTTACGGATGTCGAACCGTGCATTGGCGCGCAGGTCGATCAGGCGGTGGGCGGTCATGTCCTCGCGGGCGTGTTCGAGGGATTCACGCTCCATGCGCTCGACCTCGTCGCGCGTCAGCCCGTGGTTGGGCACGACCTGGATCGAGGCGGCGATCCCGCTGCGCTGCTCGACGGCCGAGACGCTGAGGATGCCGTTGGCATCGACCAGGAAAGTCACCTCCAGTTTCGCCAGCCCCGCGGGCATCGGCGGAATGCCGCGCAGCTCGAACTGGCCGAGCGATCTGCAATCCTGCACCAGCTCTCGCTCGCCCTGGAGGACGTGGATCTTCACGTTCGTCTGCCCGTCTACGTAGGTGGTGAACTTCTCCGTGGCTCGCGCCGGGATCGTCGTGTTGGCGATGATGAGCTTCGCCACCGCCGCACCGATGGTCTCGATGCCCAGCGATAACGGGATGACATCCAGCAGCAGCATGTCGCGATGAACCCCCGCAAGCACCCCGGCCTGGACGGCCGCGCCCAGGGCGACGACCTCATCGGGATTGAGCGCGGTGTAAGGCTCGGACTCGAAGAACGCCCCCACCGCTTGGCGGACCAGGGGGATGCGCGTCGAGCCGCCGACCATGACCACGCGCTCCACATCCTTCACGCTCAGTTTCGCCCGCGCCACGGCCTGCTTGCAGCAGGCGATGGCCCGGTCGATCCACGGCTGCATCATCGCTTCAAGCTCATCGCGGGTGATCGTGCGGCGATACGTTCTGCCCTGGCCGAGATCGACTTCGATCTCGGCGGCCTGATCCTGCGAGAGGCGGATCTTCGTCGCCTCGGCGAAGTTGCGGAACGCCTGGCGGGTGGAGGGGGGGAACTCGAGGTTCTGGCCGAATGTTTCGCGGATTTCTCGCTGGATCAGCTCGACGATCATGCGATCGACATCGTCCCCGCCCAGATGCGTGTCACCGGCGGTGGCGAGGACCTGATCCACCAGCCCTTGCGAGGTCTTATGCAAACGGAGAATCGAGATGTCGAACGTGCCCCCGCCGAGGTCGAACACCG
This sequence comes from Phycisphaeraceae bacterium, assembly GCA_041747335.1. Taxonomy (GTDB): domain Bacteria; phylum Planctomycetota; class Phycisphaerae; order Phycisphaerales; family Phycisphaeraceae; genus JBGTFI01. The sequence continues at coordinate 10,924 of JBGTFI010000571.1, forward strand.
CCACGCGCGTGTCCTCATGCCGCTGGCCGAGGTTGTAGGCCAGCGCCGCGGCGGTCGGCTCGTTGACGATGCGCACGACCTCCAGCCCGGCAATGCGGCCCGCATCGCGCGTAGCTTGCCTCTGCGCGTCATCGAAGTAGGCCGGGACGGTGATGACGGCCTTGCGCACCGGCACGCCCAGCACGCGCTGGGCCCGGCGGCGAAGCTCGCGCAGGATGATGGCGCTTACCTCCTGCGGGGAGATGATGTGCTTGCCGATGCGGATGCGGGCGGTGCGGTGATCGCCCTCGACCACTTCGTAGGGCAGGTAGTCCAGCTCCCGGGCCACATCCTGGATGCCCCGGCCCATGAGACGCTTGACGCTGAAAACGGTCGTCCGCGGGAACTCGACGGCGTGAGCGCGGGCTTCGTCGCCCACAGCCAGGACCTTGCCGGTCTCTTCATCGAGGCGGACGATGCTGGGCAGGAGGGCGCGCTCCTCCGGGCCGTGGAGAATGCGCGGGCCTGCGGCATCGCAGAGGGCGACGAGGCTGTTGGTGGTGCCCAGGTCGATGCCGATGATGGGATCGACGGGTGCGGTTTGCGTGTTGGGGGGCATGGGGAGAAAGTGTAGGCGCGGGTTGGGGGGATGACCAAGTGAAGGAGGTTCATGTACGAAGCGACCGTCCAGCGAACGTTTTCCGCGGCCCACGCCATCCGGTTGCCGGATGGTTCACTCGAACCGCTGCACGGACACGACTGGCGGGTGGAGGTAACCGTCGCGGCCGCGAAGCTCGACGACATCGAAACGGTCATGGACTTCCACGAGCTTGAGCGGCTGGTGGATGAGGCGTTGGAGAGAGTTCACAACCGGAATCTGAATGAAGTGCCACCGTTTTCGGATGGGCGGGGCGGGCTGGCGGTGAATCCCACGGCCGAGCGCGTGGCGTGGTGGCTGGCGGGGTGCATCCAGCCGGGGCTGCCGCAGGGGGTGAAGCTGGTGAGCGTGCGGGTGGGGGAAGCGCCGGGGTGTTATGCGGGGTATCGGGGGTAGGTCCGGCTGTGCCGGACAGAAGAGGTCCGTGAAGCGCCACGAAGGCCCATCAACCGCCTCGCCTTCTCCCGCCGACCGCCAGCATCCCGATGCCCAGCAGGGCAAGCGTTCCCGGTTCGGGGATCAGTTGCACTGTTGGGAACAGCGCCTCGAAGGTCGAGAGATACTCGGCCTTGATGCCGACAATCTGGCCGGTCTTCTCGTCGAGTTCCATCATCGAGAGCAGGGACATCCCCCCACCGAGGTTATACCACATGCTTTCGTAGATGAGACTGATGTCTTGCTGATTCGCCAGGCCGTCACCGTTGAGGTCGCCGGTGGTGAACGACCCGGCGACGACCGCGGCGGGATTGCCGTTGATCGCGGCCTGTACCAGTGCGACGTCGTCGTTGTTGACCAGCCAATCGCCGTTGGCATCCCCCTCAAGGCGCATTTGCAGGCCAACGTACTCAAACGCGCCGAACATCCCCGTCAACTCGTAGCGTACGTCAAACTGGAAGGTCCCGCCCCCGAAGGGAAAAAGCCCAGTAAACCGGTTATCCAACACGAGATCAAACTCGCCGACGATGAGGTCCGCCTCGATGATGGGAATGGGGTCGGTGCGGACGAACATCGGACCGGAGACAGAGAGGTGGAGTGTTCCAGCCAATAGGGCAACCGTAAACTCCGTCAGACCGTTTGGATCCAATGGATCCACCTCCGCGAGTTTCGCCGCGCGCGCCAACGCCGTGGGACTCTCCGCGCCCACCATGATCTTCAGGGTTCCGGTGGCACTCTGATGATAGTCTCGAAACCTGATGCTGTTGTTGAAAGATGATGAAACATTGCTTCCAAGATCCAACACGCCGTTGTTCTGGATCCAAAGAAACCTCTCGTCGAACGGGACGGAAGTGTCGATCAATGCCTCCCCGGCGGGGATCGCCGGTCCGGATGGTGGCACAAGAGCCGCGTCGGTCTTCAGGACATCGACGATCATGTGGTACTGCTCCGTACCTACCGGCACACGGACTTCGAATTTGCCACCGGGAAGCACGTGAACCTGTTCAGCGAATAGCGCGGAATCGCCACCGGCAATCGGCGGAACCCATTCGAATCGACCCGGTTGCGTAGACACTCCCGGCCCCAGGTCGTACAAGTCACCAATCGTAATGGTGCCTGGGAAATAGGGGTCGGGATCATAGACTCCGACAACCCCTTTCGAGAGCTTGATGTAGCCGTTGGTGTTGACCTCGATGTACTCATTGACGTCGAGCGTTCCGCCCTGGTTGAGCTCGAGCGTCCGGACGCCGGGGTTGGCGCCGATTTCGAGGGATCGCATGGCCATGGTCCCGGCCGGGCCGGTGATGGTGTAGTCCTGTTCCCCAGGCTCATCCATGTAAGCCCGCAATGAACTGGTTGGAAAATCACCATAGGCCCAGTTAGACGCAACTTCCATGTTTCCGCCAGTAGACTCCAAGAAGCTCACACCCGTCGCGAGGACTTTATCGATCCAATGGATGATTCGTTCCTGGGTCGGAGTGACTTGATCGATCACATCTCGGTTGTGCGCGAACAATCTTGTCCACACGTTGGCTTCCCCCCAAGATCCGTTCTTTTGCCCATCAATATCGCTTTCGACGATGCGAACCAACTGGCTCATGACACCCGCGACCTTCCACCTGCCATCACTATCGCGAACGAATCCTGGTGCCCCAGAATCACCCTTATTGCCAATTCCCTCCTTTGGCAGGCCAAAACCAACTGGCGTAGGGATCTTATCTGGCGCACCGCCGAGACGCCAAGTGGCATCTTGCTCAATCTCTCCATTGTCAAAGTCGGAAACCAACTGGGTATCCGTCCGGAAGTAGGTCCGCATTTGGTTATTTTCGTCCAGCCCCTCATCAACAATCGCATTTTTGTCGAACTTGTTCGTCGCAAACCTCTTCTTTCCATCGAATGGAAGCAATTGACCTGTTGCACTCTCCCAAGTTCTGCCCCTTCCGACGATTACGTATTCCTTACCATCAGGATCCGCGCGATAGAGTTCATAGGGGCTGATGCCTTGCACCGGACCGGGAAGGCGGATCAAAGCCAAATCAAATCCTGCGAAGCTACCGTCAACTGTAAAGTCCTCGCCCGGGGGCGTAAAGTTGGTATTCGCCTCGAGATAGTTCGGGTGAAAGATGTGATGATTATCGCCCACGAGCTCGATCGGTTCGGGCAGACCAGAAAAGCCGATCACGATTTTCTCCACATCCACATCGTTAGGCAATCCGCCGTCAGAATCCAGAACATGGGCGGCAGTCAAGACCCACCATCCAGACTCGCCCTGAAGCAAAAAACCGGTAGCGATCTCCGTGTTTTGTGGATTGGCAAAAGGCGTCACAACGATGCCAGCAACACCCGAATGATTCAGTCCTGCGAGATAGCCGGGAATACTCCCGGGCGGCAGAAAGTCCAACTCAAAGTCAGAAGCCAATCCAGTGACGCTGACCGCCAGCACCGTTCTGACAGAAAAGCAAACACACACAATCATGCAGATTTTGCTCGAATTTCCCGCCATCGAATTGCCTCCTTGTCTCCAAGCCATCATTCTGGCTCCTTGTACTCCTCCAACGCAAAGTCGCGCAGAGACCACAAGGTGTCATATGTCGACCGATGCGTTTCCGAATCAAACAGATCAGTATGGCGTCGCCGCCGAACGTGCCCGTCAAAGTAGGCGAAGTTCACGCTGCCCTCGGCTTTTCTCGGATCCGTATTCTCTCCGTGACGCACATAGTCCAATTGCGTCGGATGTTCTCCTTTTAGCGGAAAAGAGACTTCATTCCATGGAAATTCGCCCGGCTGCCGAGGCCCGCCAAATCGTTCGCCTGGAAGGCCGGATCTTCCGAATTCGCCAACCGTCACCTTAGTCTTCTTAGTGGTCGGTTGTGTGGCGATCATTTCACCGAAAAGCATGAGTTTGGATGTCACCCCCGTTGCTGTGCGATCGAAGAACGCGCCCATCGTATACCCCGGACCAACCTTGCCGGGAATCTCAATTCCGGATGCCCAAAAATTCTGATGATAGGATCTTGAATCTCGAAGGCTTTCGGGGCAAACGAAAGGCCCATCTCCTAGGCCAAGTTCCACCTGCTGATTGAGGAGCTTGCGGTGCTCTTCCGTAAGACCTTCATCTTTGACTGTCCCCTTTGCGCCTGCCCCAGCATACATCAGCGTTCCCACGAGGTATGAACCTACGCGATCCCTGTCATACCAAGCTTTTCTTCGCTGCGGCTCTATCTTTCCGGTAATCCACAGGGCAGATTCCCAGTTGTAGAAGAATTTTTCCTTGAAATCATCCGCGTAACAGTGCGCCGCCGCCGCCAGCAGCCGCAGGTTGTTCGCGCAGCGGGCGATGTTCGCCTCCTTCTGCGTGCGCGGCTGCGCCGCGCCGACCACCAGCGCCGCGGCCAACCCCGCCAACACCACGCATACGATCACCTCGATCAGCGTCAGGCCTCGTCGGCGTTGCGGTGCGCTTGCCCTGTTGTGCGGCTTCATGGCGAAATCCCCTGGGTACGAGGGCCATTATCTGCGCGTGGGGGGAATATGTCAAGAGTTTTCTTCGCACGGCCAAGAAAAAGCCGCGCCGTCGGGCAATGTACCCGGCCGGCTGTCAGGCCGAGGCCTGACCTACCGTTGCCCCACCTCTTTCCGTGTATCATATCCCCCCGCCATGTCCTCCTCAGCCCCTGCGCAGAACGTGCGGTATCATGCGATGGATGCTCTGCGGGCGGTGGCGATGGCGTTGGGGGTGGTGCTGCACGCGGCCGTGAGTTACATGGTCATGCCCATGCCGGGGCTGCTTTGGCCGACGGATCCTTCCCCGGCCATGACGTGGGGGTGGTTCTTTGACGGGGTGTTCTGGTATCTGCACGGGTTTCGGATTCCGCTGTTCTTCCTGATCGCGGGGTTTTTCGCGGTGATGCTGCTCGAATCGCGCGGGCCGGGGGCGTTTCTGATGCACCGTCTCAAACGCATCGGCGTGCCGCTGCTGGGGTCGATCGTGGTGATCCTGCCGCTGACGTACCTGAGCTGGGGGTTTGGTTTGATGCACTCCGAGCGGTTCGATGTCTCCTGGCGGCAGGTGCGGAAGCTGACGTTCCGGGATGAGCAGGTGTCTTCCCAGGTGTTCGGGCTGGCGCATTTGTGGTTTCTGGAGTACCTGCTGGTGATCTGCATCGGGCTGTACGCGCTGTGGCGCATCAGGCCGATGCGGATCGAGGGGCCGGATCGGTGGACGGACCGGTTGTGGCTTGCGTGGTGGAAGCCGCTGCCGCTGGCGGGGGTGACGGGGGTAATTCTGTACGCCCGGCCGGACCTATTCACGCACTTTGAGAACAAGTGGGTGCCGGACGCAGCGGGCCTTCTCTATTACACGGTGTTTTTCGTGGCGGGGATGTGGCTGTACCGGCTGCGGGGGAAGCTGCTCGAGGCGACGCGGGGGACGTGGGTTTATCTGGGGTTGTCGATGGTCGCGTTCGCGGGGGTGGCGTGGGTGATGCGGCACTATTTCGTGGTGGATTCGCCTTCGCCGGCGCTTCGGCTGGCGCTGGCGGGGAGCGTGGCGTTGTTCGCGTGGCTGAGCGTGCTGGGTTGGATGGGGATGTTTCTGCGGGTTTTTGATCGGCATCGGCCGGTGGTCCGGTACTGCTCGGATGCGGCGTACTGGGTATACCTGGCGCACCTGCCGATGGTGGTGCTTCTTCAGATCGGGCTGGTGGCGGCGCAGCGGGAGTGGGGCGTTCGTCTGCACCCGGCGGGGCAGTTCGCGATCGTGCTGGGCGGGGCGTTGGCGGGGACGATGTTGACGTATCACACGCTGGTTCGGTACACGGTGATCGGGGCGTGGCTGACCGGGTCGCTCGCGC
>JBGTFI010000572.1:0-2195 GCA_041747335.1 Phycisphaeraceae bacterium
GACGCTCGCGCAACCGACGAAGCATCCGATCGACGGCTTCGTCCACCGCCCGCGCACCTCCCGGCGCGGGGGATCGCCGCAGTTGCTCAGCCCGCCGTGACAGTGCATAGACCGCGAGCGCCGTCTCGAAATCTCCCGCGACCGGCGGGTCAAACGAATCGCTCGTGGGCTGGTACGTCCCCGCCACCTCGCCCGCGGCGCCGATGCGCCCCAGCAGGTGCTCGGTCAGGCTCTGGGCCATCGCATCGAGCGAACCCGTATCGAACGCCGCCAACGGAAACGGCACGTTCCCCCGAGTCAGCTCGATGACCGGCTCCCGCGCCCCCGCCCGCGCCAGGTGGATCACCTCAAAGCGGTACGCCAGCGGACCGCCTTCCTGCCCCAGCATGTCGAACGCCTCAGCGCCGTATCCCAGGTCGTGGAGCATCTGGCGCAGCAAACGGTCGGGCGGGATGTTGCGCGCGAGGTTGTAGGCGGGGAACCGCCAGGCGACCACAGCCGGGTCGTCGGACCTGCTGAGCACCAGCCCGTGAAAGCCCGGCGCGAAGGCGCGATAGATGGCCGCGGGGTCGGCCTCGCGCGGCAGGTGGATCATCTTCGGCTTGCGGGCGAGCTGGAGGTCCGTCAGCAGGACTCCACGACGGAACAGATCGGGCAGCGTGAGCGGGGCCGGCGCCTGGTCGTCCGTCACCCGCCCTCGGCTGCGGAGCAGAGCGCCTCTGAGCTCAATGATCGCCTGTTCCGCGGCGACGGCCAGCGGTTCGACCAGGTCCAGTGACGCGGGGGACTGGGTCGGGTGCGTGGAGAGAATGACCTCGCCATCCCCCAGCGTCATCCCGCCCCAGCGCAGGGTGAGCTGGACGGCTGAGAGGTCGCTGACCCGGATGGGCTTGACGCCCTCCAGCATCACCCGGCCATTCGCAAGCCATTGCTCGACAAGATGATACGCGGACATGGCGTGCGAGACATCCAGGATCGGACCGTCCGCTGCGCGCTCCACGGGGGCCTGAGGCGTCGGGGTTTGGACCTGGGACGTCGCGAGGCTGCTCAAAACACTCGCCAGTGCGATCACCGCTCCCATCATGATGCCCGGACGCCCCATCCGCCCCCGGCCGTTGCGAAATAACGACACCACCGTGTCGCCATTGTGGTGACCACGCATCACCCCGCGTGACCGGGGCGAATGGCCTGCCGAGAATGAGTCTTGTAAAGACCTGTTCATAAACAACTTATCTTTGCGACGCGCGGCGGGACGCTCCTGGCATGGTGGTTGTCTGTATCCTCCCATCCCCAAGGAGCGCCGCCATGAACCTCCTGTTCAACCTCAGCCAGATTCAGCTTGATCGCCGCCGGCGGATTCTGCTGCTTACGCTGCTGACCTTCGCGGCCCTGTGCTGAACGTGCGGACCTGGTCCCTCAGCCGGGCCGGTTGCTATCCCACTTCGCCCAAGTCCCCCATTCTCATTCAAGGCAACGGCATGTCCGTCCGCGAGTCGATCTCCGGATGAACCGCCGCAGCGCGGACCTTGGGAATCACCGCCGCATCACAAGGATAGGTCAACGCCTGGGTCACCATGGCCTCTGGCCCCGGTTCGTTGGCGACGCCTTGCACATAGAGCGCGTTGGCCGCCGCGTCATGCTGAACGCCGGTGATGCGCACCCAGTACCCGCCCGTAGGCCGCTCACCGAGGCAGAGCACCAGCAGCGATTCGGCGGCGAAGTCCACCTCCATCTCCGCCAGGGCCTGAGCCTGCGGGGCGCGCTGCTCCAGCTCCGCACGGGAGTTGATCAGCATCACGCCCAGTTGGGTCAAACCGGGGTCATTGAGCGGTTCGTTCCGGAGGATCGGCACCGGGCGGTGATCGCTGAGCGCTGTCACCGGTTGCCGGGAAGGCGCGGGGGAAGTCTCGCACCCGGCGAACACGAGAAGCGCTGCGCACGATGTCAGGATGAGACCGGTTCGCATGGGAGTCTGCTCCGGGAGGGGTGGAAAGGCCGCCGGCACGGGTCGCCGGCGGCACACACCACTATACCGGATTCAGGATGACGCCCGACCGTTTCGACCCGTCCCGGCCGCGCCCCCGCGCTTTCGAGGGAGCAGACAACTTGCCAGTCCCGCGGCCGCGCCAAGCCGTGGGTAAAGGCACAGCGACTGCATGGCGAAGGATGCGGCGGCGAGCGGCCGGCCCTGCTCG
>JBGTFI010000573.1:0-5136 GCA_041747335.1 Phycisphaeraceae bacterium
CCGGCCCCGCCGGCGCTCGCAAACTGCGCCGCGGGTCGCAGGTCTTCTGGGACGTCCGCGACCAGCTCAAGGCCGCGCTGGACCCCGAGGGGATCATCGCCCCGGGGCGGTATGAGCCCCGGTAGGGTCCGCTATTGCGGACCATAAGCGGCGCCGAATCGCGCTGCGGGGGTTCACCGTTCCAGTGGAGCGCCGTTGGTCCGCAATAGCGGACACTACATTGCCTTGGCCATCGCCTGCGTCCCCAGTCGGCCGCCGCCGGATTGGGCGACCTGTTCACAATAATCCATCATTGTTCGGCTCCCCACGAGGGTTAGTCCGCCAGCCTTGGCGCTCTCCATCACGATCGACCTTGGTGGAGACATCGCACTGCGCGATCAGGTCGCTTCCTTGGGACAATTCTGCACGTCGCATACGTTGGCCGGGGGTTCGCCCCGACGCCAACTGACGATCAGTCCCGCGGCGAGCACGGCGAAAGCGGTGGCAACCATCACCCAGCCGACATGGTCGGCGGTGTGACGCCAGGCGATGATCGACCACGGGATCAACGCGGGTAACGCGAGGGAAGGACGTCGCGCAATCAGCGCGGTCGGGCTGATCACCAGCATCACACCCATCGCAGCCAAGTGCGGAAGGAAGACCGGCGCAAGCTCCCACACGTAGGCCTCCACGACGCCCAGCGTGAACAGGATGGTCAGGATCAGCGCCACCCCGTACGGCAATCGCTCTTTGGCCAGCAGGATGACGACCTGTGAAAGCCCTCCGAAGAGGATCGCGGCGACGGTAAGTTCGGAGATCGCCACCCAGTGAAACAGCCCTTCACGTTCCAGGATCACCAGACCCGCGAGCGTGAATGCACCCACGGAAGCCAGGGCCCACCACGGCTGGCGCAGGCGGATCGCGATGATCGCCAGCGCCGCGCCCAGCGCGCCGAACGATGAGGCCCAATTCAGCCCCGGCCAGACCATGGGCACGCCCGGATCGTCGGGGCCGAATGTCGCGACGGCGACGAGCGCGTATGGGATCAGCCAGGCGGCGCGGAGAGCGGGCGGAAGCGATCGCACGGTCACGAGAGCGCCCGCCGCAAAGAGGATCAGAGTCATCGAGGGGTGGCATACGATCGCGGGCGAGAAGACCGAGGGGAAACTGTACTCACCCAAGCCAAGTGCGATCAGAACGCAAACCAGCGGCAGGTAAAAGATGCCGGCGGCGAGACAGTCGAATCTGCCTGCCCAGGCGCGGTGAATCGGCAGGGCCACAAGGGCAATGAGTGCGGCCGCCAGCGTGAAATCCCCCCACCGCACCGGCAGAATGAACGCCAGGGCCAGCGTGAGCTGATGGATCAGCGTGGCGGTCAGGATGATCGCCAGCACGATCCAGCGCATCAGCGGAGTGCGCAGGAGCGGCCTTCCCACACACGTTCGCCGGAGCATCCTCGGGCGCAGGTGCGCAGCGCTCCAAGCCAACCCCAAGCCACCCGCCGCCACCAGCCACCACCCATTCGCCCAGATGGGCATGCGTCCGGGCGTGTCGACGTGATGCAACATGGCAAAGCCGAGCACCGCGGGCATCAGGAAGTTCCAGAGCATAATCGGCGTCAGCCCGATCCAGAGGCCCAGCCGAAGCGGGCCAATCAGGTGTCTGCCGCAGAGGTGGAGCTTGACGAACGCCAAGCCAAGGCCGATCGCGCCACAGAGCAGCGAGGGCAGGGCGGAGTCGGGCGCAACGGTGTCGAGCGCCATCGCGGAAGCGACCAGGAACAGAGAGATGAGGACGGTCAGCGCGACCGCGTCATCGTAGACCTGCCGGATGAGGACGATGAGCAGCGCGGCACTGAGCAGCGCCAACTCGTACAGGTTCAGCACCCCAAGACAGGCGAACTTTTCCATCGACTGATCGGGCGTTTCATAGAGCGGCGGAATGATCCTGAAGAGCCCGCCCATGATCAAGGCGGCGCTCAGGAGGTAGAACGTCGATCCCGAGCGAAGCCAAGCGACAAGGCGAGACGATGCCGAGACGAATGATGCGGCGGAATCGGTCATAATGCACCTCACATGCAAGAGATCAGGTTGGATCGGGCGCACCACCATCGCGAGCGAGGGGACCGCAGTGCGCACTCACACACTTCCCCGGTGTGAGGTGAAAAGGAGGCTTGGGGACCGCCCCAGAGCGGCCCGCATAACCCATTATATCCAAGGTGACCGAAAACCAAGTCGGCCGCGCGAGAATCTCAACGAGGATTGGACCGCCCCCCCCCTCTTCAGACCTCCCCCTCGTTTGCCGCGCCGATCGGCCGGCTTACAATCGCTCGCTAAGATTCCCCCCGCCATCCCTCGCACAAGGAGCCTTCCTATGGCTGAGCGTAAGAATGTGATTACCTTCAAGGGCAACCCCGCCACCCTTTCCGGCGAGGGCGTCAAGATCGGCCAGACGGCGCCTGACTGCACCCTCGTGGCCACGGACCTCTCGGAGAAGAAGCTCGCGGACTACCGGGGCAAGACGGTGATCCTCTCGGTGGTTCCGTCGCTGGATACGGGGGTGTGCGACAAGCAGACGCGTAAGTTCAACGAGGAGGCCGCGGCTTTGGGCGACGGGGTCGTGATCCTGACCGTCAGCCGGGATCTGCCCTTTGCCCAGAAACGCTGGTGCGGGGCGGCCGGGGTGGACCGGGTGGTGACGTTATCGGACTTCCGTGACGGCTCGTTCGGCAAGGCCTTCGGGCTGGTGATCGGCGGGTGCCCGCTGGCGGGGGTTCTGGCCCGGGCGGTTTACGTGATCGACGAGGGCGGGGTGATCCGGTACGAGCAGATCGTCCCCGAAATCACCCAGGAGCCGGACTACGCCAAGGCCCTGGACGCGGCGAAGGCCGAGGTGGGATGAAGGGGAGAATGACGAAATCCGAACCTCGAATGCACGAAAACGGACGTTCCCCCTTGGCCTAGCCCTTTGGCCGGGCCTCTACCAACAGGTTTTCCACATTTTTACTGGATTGTGAAGCTGGGCAAGCTGGCGCTTGATTTTGGTTCACATCCGGCGTAAAAAAATATAGCTGTCAGTCCGCGCAGGCCGACAGACATCTAGTAAGTGAGCTTTCTCCCCTCCGCCCCGTTGTCGCTTCGGCGACAGCGGGGTTTTTATTGTGCCGCTTTCGTGGCGGTTGGGGCGATCCGGGGCGTCGCGGCGCCGGGCGCGGGGGGGGGTGATCCTTTGAACGCATCCGGGGACGGATTGGATCAAGCGGGGTTTTCGGACTTCTCTCGCTGAGCGCTGATCATCTTCGTCGGTTTGGCGGGTCGGCCGGACGAGCGATCCGCCAGCGGTGTCGAAGCGATCTTATCAACCGTGTCAAGCCCCTCCACGACCTTGCCGAAGGCGGTGTACTCGCCATCGAGGTGCTTGCAGTGGTCCCTGCCCAGGCAGATGAAGAACTGGGAGCCGCCCGAGTCGGGGTGATTGGAGCGGGCCATGGAGAGCACGCCCTTTTCGTGCTTGCGGTCGTTGAACTCGGCCTTGACCGTCCATCCGGGGCCGCCGGTTCCGTCCCCGCGCGGACAACCGCCCTGGATGACGAACGAAGGAAGGATGCGGTGGAAGGTCAGGCCGTCGTAGAATCCCTTATCCACGAGCTTGAGGAAGTTCTCGGCGTGTTTGGGGGCCACATCGTTCCAGAGCTCGACGGTGATCGGGCCAAGCTCGGTCTGGATGTGGACTCGGGGGTATTCGGGCATCAGGCGGCCTTTCATCGGATCAGACTAACGGTTCGGGACAGATCATCTTACCGACAATCGCGAGCGGGGGGGGGAAGGGGGAAATGCACGAATGACATCACGCGGCCGCGCTGCGCTTGGCCGCAACCAAAAGTGAGAATGAAGTATCTGTGGGACGGGCGTCTCGCCCGCCATCAGGCCGAAGGCCTGAAATGACAATGCATTGCGGCACCTCTTCGGCCGGAAATTGCGGCTTTGCCGCAATGGCGGGCGAGACGCCCGCCCCACTGTCGTCATTCTCCCCTCACCATCACCCACACCTGGCGTGTGCGCGGGCCGTCAAACTCGCAGAGGTAGATCCCCTGCCAGGTGCCGAGCGCCAGGTCGCCGTTTTCGATCATGATGGTGGCGGAAGCGCCCATCATCGAGGCCTTGACGTGGGCGGCGGAGTTGCCCTCAGCGTGGTGGTAGAACGGCTGATCCCAGGGGACCATGCGGTCAAGCTGCGCGAGCATGTCGTGGACCACATCGGGGTCGGCGTTTTCGTTGATGGTGACGCCCGCGGTGGTGTGGGGGACGTAGACGATCGCCAGGCCGCTGGTCACGTTCGTCTGGTGGACTACTTCCCGCACGCGGGCGGTGATCTCGACCATCTGGCTGCGTTGATCGGTGTTCACGGTGAGGCGGTGCATGGCGGGAGGATAAGGTTTGGGGGGTGGGAGGGGAAGTCAAAACGCACGAATGACACAGCGTCGCCGCGCTGCGTCTGGCCTCAACCCTAGGGGTGAGTCGAATGGGTGTTGGTGTCCCCATGACAAGATGTTTTCTTCTGCCCTGAAGCGGCAGCGGATTGTAGCCACGGGTGGAGCGACGCTGCTCTGGGCGGAGCGCAACCCGTGGACAAAGGTTTTCTTCAATGTTTTTCGCCCCGACGGGGCGACGGAAGGTCCGGTGCTCGACGCGGTATCGCGACTCTCCGCCGCCCCTGCGGGGCGGACATTCATATGGGGACGCTCACCACGGTCCGTGACCCCTTCGGGGTCGCAAGGCACCCGATCCGCGGTCATGCCGCCAGAGGGACGCACCGGGAGAATCCTGTCACGAAAACATGGTTCTCGGGGGAATCAACCGAATGCACGAAGGAGGATTCGGCCGCGTGACAGTTTGGAGCGGGCAGAGTATGGTCTTGGGGCATTGATGATTCTGGTGTGAGCGTGCCCATGATGATCGCGGTACCCAATGAGCGGCGCGGGGGTGAGACGCGGGTGGCGCTGACGCCGGCGGTCGTCAAGCGACTGACCGGCGGCGGGGCGGAGGTGTGGATCGAATCGGGGGCCGGCGGCGGGGCGTTCATCGGGGACGAGGAGTTCGCGGCGGCGGGGGCGAAGGTGGTTTCGGGCGATGAGGCGGGCGCGATGTGGGAGCGCGC
>JBGTFI010000574.1:0-1620 GCA_041747335.1 Phycisphaeraceae bacterium
GCGGGGGCAGCGCATCGGCGAGGGGGATGTGGCGCTGCGGGAGGTGGTGGTGACGGACGGTTCGTTGATCGCGGCGGCGTCGGTGGAGGAGGTGGTGGGTCGCGCGGTGACGCGGAACTTCCGCGAGGGGGAGGCGATCGACGCGGGGGCGCTCGATCACGCGGCGCTGGTGAAGCGCAACGACCTGGTGGAGGTGCGCGCGGTGGTTGGGGCGATCGTGGTGACGACGCGGGCCCGCGCGCGTGAGGACGGGGCGCTGGGGCAGAAGGTCGCGGTGAGCAACCTGAGCAGCCGGGAGGTGTTCACGGCGGTGGTGGTCGGGCCTGGGGCGGTGCGGGTGGGAGAAGCGGAACTCGCGGATGAGCGAGGGAACGAATCTTTGATCGGGAGGCAAGAGCGATGAAGCGAGACGGGATGAGCGAACTGATGTGGCGGGCGGCGGCGCTGAGCGTGTGGATGGTTTGCGTCGCGGCGGCGCAGTCGTCTTCGCGGGATTTTGCGGGCGCTTCGCCCCCGGCACAGGGGATGGAGACGGCACGGGGGGAAGAGCGGTCGCGTCTTGCGCCGGCGATCGCGAGGCAGAGCCTGATGGCGGTGGCGCCCCCCGAACCGCGGCGGTTCGAGATTCACGATCTGGTGACGATCGTCATCCGCGAGGATCTGCGCAACGATCACAGCAGCAAGCTCGAGACGGAGAAGGAGTACGACCTCCAGGGCGGGATCACCCAGTTCCCGGACCTTCAGCTCTCGAAGCTTCTGCAGTTCGCGCTGGAGGGATCGAGCATCGACAACCCGCCGACGGTGCGCATCGAATCGAGCAACGAGTTCACCGGCGAGGGCGACTACAGCCGCAAGGATACGGTGACGGGCCGCATCACCGGGCGGATCATCGACATCAAGCCCAACGGGACGATGGTGATCGAGGCCCGCAAGTACATCAAGAGCGACAAGGAGGAGCTGAAGATGGTGCTGACGGGCACGTGCCGCAAGGACGATATCGGCGCGGACAACACCTTGCTCTCGACGCAGATCTACGACATGCAGCTCGTCAAGGAGACATCGGGCGAGCTGCGCCGCGCCACGAGGAAGGGGCTGCTCACCCGGCTGTTCGAGGGGATGTTCAACTTCTAAGGCCGTCGGAGGAACGCTCGGATGAAAGACACGATGACAGATTGCCGGTTGATCGGCGCCAGGAGGGTTGCAGGCGTGCTCGCGCTGGCGGCGGCGCTGACTCTGGTGGGGCCGGCGCGTGGCGCGAAGGTGATGGACCTGGGGCGGCTCAAGGGTTCGGAGGCGAACACGCTGGTGGGGATGGGGCTGGTGGTGGGACTGAACGGGACGGGGGACGGGGGGAAGTTCGCGCCGACGGTGCGTCCGCTGCGCGAGTTGATCGCGTCGCTGATGGATTCGAACGTGATGGAGGTCGAGCTGAAGGACTCGAAGAACGTGGCCCTGGTGGCGCTGGAAGCCACCGTGCCCGCCAGCGGGGCGCGGGAGGGCGACTTCCTGGACGTGCGCATTAGCTCGATCGGTGCCGCCAAGAGCCTCAGGGGAGGGCGGCTGTTCCCGATTCCGCTGGTGTTCCCGCATCGCGACTCGCCGGTGGTGGCGGTGGCGTCG
>JBGTFI010000575.1:0-2043 GCA_041747335.1 Phycisphaeraceae bacterium
CCTCGCACTCGCTGGCGTAGGCGTCGGCGGCGGTGACGATGGCGGGCACGTGGCGTGCGAGGGGGTTGCAGTCGAGCGCGTCCCCGCCCCCGGAAGGCGCGTCTTCGTCATCGTCGTCTCCGCCATCGCCGTTGCCGTGGCCGTCACCGTTGCCGTGGCCGGTGTCATCGTCCGGGGTGTCGTCTTCCGGGGGCGGGGCGTCATGTTCCGGGGGCGGGGGCGGGGCATCTTCCGGGGTCGTGGTTCCGGGGGAGAGGTCGTTGCGCAGGTCGGCCAGCGCGGCGGCGATCTTGTCAACGATCGCGTCGAGCAGGTCGATCGGGTCGATGTGCGGGTGGTCGTTCTGGTTCTTCAGTGATACCATCATTTCAAAGCCCTTCGTGATTCGTGTTTGAACTTTGACCGGTTGACACGAGTTGCGGGGGGCTTTCTTCGTTTCCGCAAGCCCTGATGATGCATACCGCTGGGAATCGATCCTCCATTTGGGCCGCTGCGCGAGTGCCAAGAGGGTGTCGGCGCGCGGCAGCAGGCAGAATTACGATACCCCCGCGGAGTCGCGTTGTCAACGGGTGTTTGAAGTCAATGCCGTCAAATCATTAAAATCAGCTTGACACGCATCGGAGATGGTTGTAGAGTATGGCGATGGTCGATACCCTCCGAGTGATGCCCAAGGCGAACGAGACCTTCGCGCGGAAGCTCACGGCCGCCGTGAAGCGGCACCCAGCACCGGCTACGCATGTAGCCGAGAAGATTGGGGTAGGGGTCCAATCGTTCTACCAGTACATGTCCGGGTCAACCCCTAAGCCCGCGGTGCTGTTCAAGCTCGCGCGGGTTCTGGAGGTTGACCTCGCCTGGTTGATGGACGACGACGACACGCGCGAGGGGCCGATCAAGGCCGGGGAAGCCCGCGATGTCCGGGCGATGCTCAAGGATGTCCGTCACGGGGAGCTGGTCTACGAGATGTGCCGGCGGATGCGCCTGCTGGCGCTGGACCTGCGCGAGAAGATCGAGCGCGTGGAGGAGTGCCGGGACCTCTACACGCAGGCCGCGATCAATCTGTACATGACGGTGCTCGACCAATCGGTCGAGGCCAGCCACCGGCAACTGGCGGACGTGGCGATGGCCAAAGACATCGCCGAACTCGAGCGCGAGCTTCACATCATGGCCACGCGATTCGACCTCGACACCGCGAGCATCCAGTTTCAGGAGTATCTGCCGCCGGAGGGCGGCCTGCCCGCCAGCGACGCGAGGGAGCTGACGATGACCGGGCTGCTGCATCGATACCACACCCTCCGGACCGAGCATCCGGCGCTGGCGGCGCTGTCGGCCTACCAACTGCTGGATGAGCCGCCGACACCGGGCGAGGGCCTTGCCGATCCGGAGCGCGCGGTGATGTTCGAGGCGTTCCGGCAGACGATCGTGACGAATCTGCTGGCCCTGAGCGACACCCCCGAAGGCCGGAAAAACAAGCAATTGCAGCAGATTCGCGCGGACATCGAGATGCACCGCAAGCTCGGCAAGCACTCGCCCTTCGCCAAGGTCACCAAGCCGAAAAGGGAGCGGGCCAGATACAAGACCCGCAAGTGAACATCCATGATCCCCGACATGCCCCACGAACCCGCGCCGCTGACGCTGCTGGAGGAGCGCCGCGCGATCGGCATCGCGAAGCTGTCGCTCGCCGTCATCGACCAGATCGACATCGAGGCGGCGGTCCGCGCGGCGGTGGGCACGGATGAGGCGCTCGACCTGATCGCGCAGCTTACCTGCCAGCACAACTACGGGGAGGTCAATGAGGGGGTCGATCACCTGGTCGCCCGTCTCAGCGGCGAGTTCCGCGATCTGCTGGACCTCTTCAGGCGCGTGATGCACGGCAGAATGATCGGCTACCTCGAATCCCAGGGAATCGACAGCCGCACCCTCGCCCCAGCCCCCGAACCCCGGACCCCGGACCCCGGACTCTAGACACCCCACCGGCACGGACGCCATGACCGACTCGACTCACCAACCCACCCCCGCCCCCGGACCCAGACTCCCCGCCGACCG